>NZ_JAYGJO010000002.1:0-280130 GCF_035013185.1 Acerihabitans sp. TG2 | reverse complement strand
ATCGGCGTTAGCCACGTCGGCCAGGCGCACACCGCGCAGCGCGCCCGCGTTGGGTTTTAACACTTCCACTTCGGTGATCGACGTCTCGCCGCGTTTAATGGGGGTGTCCAGTTTGACCAGGTTATTCATGATATTTATTTCCTATTTGAAGTGGGAATGCATGTCGTTTTATCGTTATTTGTCCGCGATAAACCGGGGAAAATTACAGGCCGATGGCTTGGCGATGTTCGGCCAGTCGATCGACACCGTTAACGATCTCCACCAGGTTCACGGTGTCGATTTCAATCAGCACCTTGCCGCCGATAGTGAGCTTGTAATAGGTGCATTGGGTGGAGACTTTGGTTTCAGTGTCTTCGCCCTGTTTGTAGTCGCCGGAATCAATTTCCTTATGGCGACCGCGTAAGACCACCTCGACGGCGGTCACCTCGCCGGTATCGTCGCGCTGGAACGAACCGACAAAACGCAGTGGCACAGCGTTAACCCCCGCCGCGCCCCATTGAGTCAGCACCAGGTCGTCAATGCCACCCATGGCCCATTCCAGCGACAGCGCATCATCATCCAAGCCCAAATCCACCGGGGCGACGCCGTTCATGCCGCCGCCGCGATAGTTCTCCAGCTTGCGGGTCAGCTTCGGCAGAGTCATGGACGACACCACGCCCATATAACTGATACCGTCATTAAACAGATTGAGTAATTTCAATTTGCGGGGCAAAGCCATAAAAATTCCTTAACTGTTGATGGCAGAAGCAAAGCTCGCCAGGTACTGGTCAGTGATGCGTTGGCGGAAGGTCAAATCTTCCAAAGGAGGCACCGGCGTGTAGTCGTAATCGATCAGCAGTTTGCCCGCTTTGAGGGTGTCTTTATCGTTGGCGGTAGCGTCGTACCAGCAGGAACCATCAATAATGTATCCGGCGGTTTTCAGCTCGCGGAACTTGGCATTCACGCCTTCGATCATGTCGCGAACCAGCGTTGGCGTCATGGGTTTGTCCATCGCCCACAGGTGCGCCTCGGCCATGGTGTCCGCCAATATCTGCGCGGTGCGGGTGTAGTTCTCAAAGGCAAACAACGGGTCGTCGCTACAGGTACGCGAACCCCAGAATTTAAAGCCGTCCTTACGGATCAGCGTGGTAACGCATGCCTGGTTTAACAGGTCGGCATCGGTGCCGGTGGTCTGCAAATCCCAATACACATGGGCAGAAATGCCGGTGACGCCGTTCACGCCGACGTTGGACAGGGTTTTATGCCAGCCGGTATCGGTGTCAATCTTGGCGCGCAGCCCCAGGGCGTAAGCAGTGGCATAGGCGGTATCGCTGGCCGAGGTGGTGGTGTTCCAGGCCAGGAAGTCAGGCCAAATCAGCATCAGTTCGCGCTGGCTAAAGTTCTCGCGGTACTTGATGGCCTCGGACACGGTTTTGCAACCCCAGGCGCTGATATAACCCACCGCCCGCAATTGCTGGCAGACCGACGCCAGCGCGGTGGCCACTTCCAGATTATCCAGCCCCGGCACGCCAAGAATGCGTGGTTTTACGCCAGTCTCGCTTTGCGCCGCCAGTAGCGCGTTAAGGCCGGTATAACGGCCATCGGCATCAACACCGCCGATAATATGAGAGGTGCTCTCGGCTTCGTCCTTGCCTGCGGCCACGCGCACCACCACCGTGACCGGTTTAACTTGGCTGGTAATGGCCATCAGCGAAGAATACAGCGTGCCTTGTTTACCGGCTTTCCCGGCAGCGGTCAGTACATCGGTAATTAATACCGGGGTATTCAGGGGAAAGGTAATAGCGTCGGCATCTTCGGCGGTACATACCAGCCCGACAATAGCCGTGGAAACAGTGGAAATGGTGCGCGTGCCGTCGTTGATTTCCAAGACACGCACGCCATGATGATAATCGCCCATACAGGCTGCTCCTTATTATGACTGGATAAGAGAAGGATGCCGGAGAGTGGAAAAAGAAGCTCGTTATCAGGGATGTATGTTATATAGAACAACAAATACACATAACGCGTGGTAATTCTTCGGCAAACATCAGGGTAAATAAGGAGCCATTAAATGACGGTCACACTGCATTATGACGTTCCCAGCGCGGATGAATACAATGATCTACGCATCGCGGTAGGGTGGGATCTTTCAACACCTGAAATAATCACCTTAGCGTTACAGAACTCCCTATTTACCGTCACCCTGCGCCAGGCCGGCCAACTGGTCGGTATGGCCAGGGTGGTGGGCGATGGTGGTTTAGCGTTTTACGTACAGGATGTGATCGTCCTTGAACATTTGCGTGGCCAAGGCTATGGAAAGTTATTAATGGATGAAGTCATGAAATATTTACATGCCACCGCCAAGCCGGGGTCCGGCATAGGGTTAATGGCGGCTCTCGGTAAAGAAGCGTTTTATGAACCTTTTGGTTTTCACCGCCGCCCAAACACATTAAGGGGTAGCGGTATGTCACAACACCCCAGTAAATGGTGATTGCCAGCGTTGCTATTATCGATATTAAACCCACACCTCAATTATAAAGGGGACAGCGGCCAGGTAATATTGGGAGCGGATGCGGTATTTAGCGTTTGCAACGCTTGGATATATCGCATCCACTCAGTCAGCAATGTCTTATCGGATTCACTAATCATATTCAGCATCAGTTGCGTTTGCCACAGCTGCGTCCGGGCGCTGGCCTCGGTGATAAGGGCGGCGCGCTTGTTGTTAGCCTGGGCGATAGCTGCCGATTGTTCCGCTAGCTTATCGGTTACCCAGGCTTTGCCGTCCCACTTATCGTAATCGGTCGCGGGTGCGATTAAGGTTAACCCGGTATCCAGTTTTCCGGGGGCACTTACCGTCACCGCTTTACCGGTTTTGATGCGGTAGGCGGTTTTACCGCGATGGTCTTCCAGCGCTTCCCAGCCGGTGAAATCCGTCGAGCGGCAAATGGCAACGCCATCCTGTTTACCCGGTGGCGCATCGATACAAGAATTGGCGGGCAGGCCGACGCCGACGGCTAAATATTCGCTGCTGCTGTATATATACTCCCTGGTTGACTCATGATAATTAAATACGTTAAGCGTGCCCGCGTTTAGCGCTATGTTGTGTTCGTCTAATAAGGCAATATCCATTATGCCGCCCTCACAATATAATTGAATGCCACATTGCGTGGCCGAGTTTCAGCACCGGTACGCGGTGAGCTGCCGTTGTATGCCGTGTTTGATACTGCCCCAACCAGATTACCGTCGCCCGATAATGACGATCCCCCATCAGGAACTGCCAGATTGCCGCCGCCCGATCCTATACCGCTTAATCGAATAGGGCCATGTCCGTGCTGCTGTAACACGTCGAGTTGCAGAGAAAGCAGACTTCGGCCAGCATCCACCCCCCTAGCGTCATCAAAACCCCGAATAAATTCACCACGTAGATCCGGTAATATGCCGGTGGGATAAATGGCGGCAAGTAGCGGATAAGTCGTTTTGTTAAATACTGCCCCATTACATTTTAACCAGCCACTTGGCGGCGTTGCCGTCGGCCAGGGTAAGGGGATGCCCACCGGAATAAGATTGTGACTAATACCGATATTTTGCAGAAATAACGCCTTGTCGGGAATATCCGCGCCGTTTTGCTCTTTCGCCAGTTTGCCCGCAATGGCATCCAATACCGTGGTGGAGAAGGTAGGATCATCCCCCAGCGCTGCCGCCAGCTCGTTAAGCGTATCCAACGCGCCAGGCGCGCCATCGAGCAATGCCGTCAATGCCGCCTGCACAAAGGCCGTGGTGGCAATCTGTGTAGTGTTATCGCCCTTGGTGGCCGTCGGGGCTTTCGGTGTGCCGGTGAGGGTCGGGCTGGCCTTCTGGGCATATTGCGGATGGGGATCGGCGGCGGCCAGATGGCGGGCCATCAGCTCATCGGCGTAGGCCTTAACCTCGATCACTTTGTCATCAACGTATTTGCGCGTGGCCAGTACCACCGACGGGTCAATTTTCAGCGTCACCGCCTCGGTATTACTGACAATTAAAATCAAACGCACGGTCTGGGTGCGTCCGCTGCCTTCCTGCAATAGCGGCTTATAGGTGTCCGGGCAGTTTGCGATGGCAATCAGTATGCCGTCGTTATCAAACAGGCCTATTTCCCTTATCCAGAATCCGCCCTCATTTTCGGGAATAATTTGCTCGGCAATGATCTGATTGGTGTTGGCCGCGTCCACCGACAGGGAATTTAACGGGGAGCGACGCTGCTCGCCGATCAGTTGGGTTTGCGCCGGGTCAGGCGTAGGCAAAGTACCGCCGCCATCACCTACCGCCAGATGGGTTAATTTTAATTGGGTGCCTAACGCGGTGGCATTAGCCAGCTTGGCCGCACCTAAATTGGTTAGCAGGGCATAATATTTTGTGGTCATAAACTTACTCGCAGCGTGTCGATAAGATGCACCGCGCCGCCGGTAAACTGCTGGCCGGCCACGGTAAGGGTTTCAGGGAAATAGGGGTACACGGTCAGCTCGTCGCCGTCATAGCTGGCCGCGCTGATTGAGGTGGTGCCAGACACATCCAGGTTGATAGACAGGCCTATTAGATGACGGCTTAACGGTTTGGCATCGTCTATCAGGCGCTCCAGCTCGATATACATCTCATCGGTGATGCCGGTCTCCAGCACGCCGACGTCCAGGCGAAAGGTGCCGGGCGTTTCGTGGGTATGCCACCACTCCACCACCTTAATCAGGTAGCCGAGCGGCTCGACCACACGCCTCAAAGCACCAATGGTGCCTTTGTGTTTATGGACATAAAACGAGGCGGACACCACGGCGCGTTTGGTTGCCTCGCTCCAGCTCTCATCCCAGCGGTCAACCGAATAGGCCCAGGCCAGATACGGCAACAACGCCAGTGGGCAGGTGTTGGGGTTCCATAATTCACGCAACGGCACAGTGAGGTCGCCCAGCCGTGCACAGGCTTCGGCGGCGGCCACTTCCAGGGCGCTAGAGCCGACCGGTAACAGACGGCTACTCATCGGAGCCACCCACCGTTAACCGGTAACCTGTGCAATAAGCGGCTTGGGTTTTGTCCAGCACCACGTCCAGCAACGGGGCGGCCAGCTCTACCCGTTGTACCCCTTCCACATGCAGCGCGGCGTACAATGCCGACAGGCGGATATCCCGGCCTAACCGACGTTGTTCGGTGATAAACGCGGTTAACCGGGCCTCGGCCGCTGCGCGTACCGGCTCAGCTTCCGGGCCGGGGTACAGGTACAGCGTGGCGTCGAGGGTATATGGCACGATGGTGGCGGACTGCACCGTCACCCGATCGGCCACCGGGCGCACATCCTCATCGTTAAGTGCGGTCTCCACCACGGCTAGCAGGTCGGCGGGTGCGCTACCGTCGCCCTCGCGTGACAGCACGGTGATAGTGACGCAGGCCGGGGAGGGACTTAACGCCGACGCATCGGCCACCCGACCGTCGGCGCTTAAGGCGTGATATTCATAAGCGCCGGTCGGCCCGGCCACGCTTAGCCCCTCAAAGGCTTGCGGCGCACGCAGGCGTAAATCGATATCCGCCTCATACACGGCGGCCAGGGGCGGCACCACTGAATCATCGGCGGCCTGTACCGTCAGGCGCGAGACGTTAAAATTGGCCACCACCTGGTCGAGATCGGCCCCGTTGGCATACGCCACCATTACTGCCTGCGCCGCTTCGTTGATCCGTTGGCGCAATAACAGCTCACGGTAGGCGTTCTCTTCCAGCAGTTTAACGATGGGTTCAGATTCCAGCGTTAGGGTGCGGGTAATGGCCGCCTGTTGCTCTTCCGGGTACAGGGAAACCAGGGTGGCCTTGCGCTCGGTGAGTAGGCTTTCGTAGTCCAGCGCCTCAACAACCAGGGGCGCGGGTAATTGGCTTAGGTCGATGGTTGCCATGGGATCAACTCACTGGAATGGATAAGGAAACATCGGCGGCCTGGCTAACCGTTTTACCGGTCAGCTCCACCACCATTTTGCCGTCATAGGTGGACGCAAAAGTGATACCGGTCAGGCTAATACGCGGCTCCCATTGCAGAATGGCGCTATAACACACCGCCATGATCTGCAAACGCAGTGCGGCATTTTGCGGCTGGTCAATCAGTTCGGACAGCAACGAACCATAGGCCCGGCGCATCGGCCGGGAGCCGATAGGCGTTATCAGGATATCGGCCACGCTTTGTTGAATATGCGCCAGGTCGGCCAGGGCGCGACCGCTGTCGCGGTTCATGCCGAGGTAGGTCGTGCTACTCATACCGGGCCACCCGTTTGACTGGAGCCGGACTGCACATCCTTATGTTTATGGGTATGCACCACCACGCCATTGGACGACAGGAAACCGCCGCTATGGGTTAGGTTGCCGGTCATCGTGCCGCCTTGCTTAACGTCGATGGTTTGGGTAATGAGTTTATTAGTGCAGACCACCTCCGGCGTATCCAGGGTAATGCGCGTTGAGGCAGTGCAGGTAATAAGCGGCGAGGTCACCGCCACACTATCGGCAGCGTTAACCGTGGCAGTTTTAATGCCGGTGGCCAGCAGCGCGCCGGTCAGCGGTTCGTACTCGATCACTGCGCCATCGGGGAACGATAGATGCACAGCATCGGCCGAGGCCGACGGCGCCGGAAAGTCATCAGAAAATACGCCGGGCAAAACAAAAGCGGTATCCAGCTCACCGCCCAGCGCCAGCAGGATCACCTGCTCGCCAACCGATGGCGCCCACCAGGTGCGGGTGCGTCCGGCACGGGCGGTCAGCCAGTGCAGCCAGTTAGTGGTGTTGTCGCCGGTATCCACGCGGCACAGACCGTTGTCCAGATCGACAGCGGCGACGGTGCCGATGCGGATTAGGTTGCGAAGGAGGCGTAGCGCATCATTTGATTGAGGGGATCGGTTCATGAATAAATCATGAAGTCTAAAGAGGATTTAGACAAAGCATCGGTGACGTATCGAGCTTGACACAACAATAAAAAAATAAGAAATATCTTATTACATACCCTAGTGTTTTACATTCAAAGTTGTATTATTCCGTTACACAACCAAATCTTTGGATCGTAAATGGAAGAGAAAGCGGAAGAAAAAGAATTTTACACAAATGGCAACGTTAGCATTACTAATGCCAGGTTTCGTGTAGGTTCTACTACATATGCCATGCAAGGCGTAACATCAGTAAAAAAACATAGAATTGCAGCGAACAAAATATGGGCGATATTAATGGTTTTAGCTGGGTTGGGCATGATGTTTTGGGCCGAGCTGAGCGGTAAAGTCGTTGGTTTTGTTATACTTATTTTGGGTGTGATAATATTTAAGATGCTGAAAGATACTTACATTGTCATTCTTAATAGTTCATCAGGCGAAAGCCAAGCGCTCAACAGTAAAGATGAAAAGTATATTGATGACGTAATAAATTCATTGAACGATGCAATTGTGCATCGGGGTTGAAACACAATGAGGTGGTAATATGCCACCTCTTTTTTTTATTTGCTTAATGTTTCCACAATCACTTTATCGATTATTGCGATATCTTGAACGCTTAATCCTAATAACGGACGCTCGTCATAGCGTATATTTTGGTTATGGCGAGATATATTATCCCTCAACCCATAATGATGCACCCGCGCCATCCTTTGTACCCGCCCGGTAAACTCCACCACCGCGCTGTTACTATCGCCTTTGGCTTTCATATAACGATTGGTGCGCAGCTTGCTAAACATCTCCCGTTTTACCCGGCCCTGTTTTTTTCGTAGCGGTTGCACCTTGCGCGGTACGTAGGGCGTGCCATCCGGCGCTTGCTGGCGTTTGATGCGCTGTTGCTGGCTGGTACGCAGCTTTTTAGCGATGGTGACCGCCATGGCCTTGCGGGCCTGCGGACTAAGTGCGGCAATCAGTCCTTCCAGCCGTTGGTCAAACTGTTCTAACTCATTCATATCAGCCGCTTATCCGCTCGTTATTAACATACAGCGCCGCCGGTCGGGTAATGGCCTCGGGTATCGGCGGCTCCGCCACATGGTCAACGTGCAGCGCGCCGTTAAGCTCTTTCACTATTACCCGTTCGGTCAATTGCAGATCAATACTGATATCGCTTAAGGTGTCGCTTAATACATCCACCTTAAAGGTAAAGCCGGTTTGTCGTTTATGTTCGGTGGCCATGATGTCGGGCTGGTTTTCCCTTAGCCAAGCCAGCACTGGCACCATGATCAGGTCGGCGTCCCCGGCGTAGTCGGTGATCACCAGGTTAAGCTGGTACTGATATTCAAACGACAGCGACGGGGCCAGGGTCGAGACTACACGCCCGTTATCGATAAACAGGTGCAGATTATCAGGGTTGTTTTGCAGTAGCGGCACGCTGGCCGTTAATGCCTGGCGCAGTTGCGCGGGTTTGAGCATCATGGTGTTCCTGGCACTGTTTAACTGCGTCCACCTGGAGGCCACAGGTGGCCAAGGCGGATTCGAGTTGGCGGATATCGGCGCTTAAATCGCCGTTAGTTTTCGGCTGACTGCCCGGCATCGGGCAACGGCTCACTCTCGGACAGCCAACGTAAATAATCTGCGGCGCTGGCGAACGTGGGGCGGAGGTGCAGCCGCACAGCAGCGTCAGGCAAAGCAGTGTCATACCAGTCGCGCAGGGTTTGATTTTCATTAAGCAGTCCTTGGATCCGTTGTTCGCGGTTTTGGGCCAGGCGTCCGGCAGCGGTCAGAGATTGGCGCAGGGACAGTTCGGCTTTGGCCAGGTCTAACGCCTCGTGTTGCAGGCGGGCGATCGCCGTATCGCGGCTTTCAATACCCACCGACAGTGTGCCGTTTATACGGGTTTGCTGTTCGAGGTTGTCATTGAGCGTGGCCGTGTACCACAGCAGCCCGGCGATGGCGACCGCCGCCGCCAGAAGTAAAACCATCATCAGGCGCATATCAGGCTCCGCTTAGGCATAAGGCCATTTCCGCTTTGCGGCGGCGTTCGACGCCCGCCGACCGTACCCCGTTAACAAATACCCAGCGGCTTAACTGGTGACAGGCATCAGACCAGCGGGTTTTATTGATAAAAAACGCTAGCGTCGAGCCACAGGCGGCGCGCACGCCGACGTTAAACGCAAATGCCACCACCGCGTCATAGACCGCCTGCGGCATCAGGTTGACCGTCATACAGCGGGTTATGCCGGTTTCCACCCGCTGCACATCAGCCACCAGATTCACCGCTGCCTGGCGTTCGGTGATCGGGCGGGCGGCGTTTACCCCGGCGGTATGACCTACGCCATTAGTCCACACTCCGGCGCTGCACTGGTAGGGTGATAACTGACAGCCTTCAAAATCCGCGATCAGCCTTAACCCGGCCTGGGAGGTATGCAGGGTTTTGGACTGCGGCAGCAGCGCGGCCAGCGTCAGAATAGCGGCGGCCGCGCAACGTTTAACGGTTGAGTTCGTCATACACCTCCCGGCGCAGCCCGTTGCGGGCCAATAGCTGATAACTTTTGCGCCGGTAATACCAGTTGACTAAAAAGGTGCCGACGCCCACCGCTGCGCCGACCATAAACGCCACGTCCTGCGGTGACATGCGCCCCAGCCAGGCCAGGAACACGGCAACGCAATAGGCAAACGCCGAGGTGATCCGCTCCATATTTCAGTCCCATAATTGAAGGCTTTCGATAACCGCCGCGTCGGGGATGTCAGGCAGCTCCAGGGTGGTGCCGTGGGGCAGCATGGCCCCTAGGTCGGCCAGCCGGGGATTGACAGCCAATACCTGCTCGACCACGCCCTGGGTGCGCCCGTAATAACGCCAGCAAATGGCGTCTACCGTATCCCCTTGCAGCGCGTAGATTTGCATTACAGCAGCCCGATAATGCAATGCCGCGTGCCCGCCACGTTGCTGATACTGATACGCGCATCACGCCACAGCTCATCAATGCGGCTTTCCACTTCGTCGGCCTTTTTGCCGCCGTTGGCGCTGGCGTCATAACCGCGATAACGCTCGGCCAGACCGGCGGCGGTGATGGCACTGACCGCGCGGCGGTACTCGGACAGCTTGAGGCTTTCCCCGTCAATCTGGTCGGCGGGGACCTCGGCCAGGGTGGCAAAGCCCAGGGCCATTTGTGCTTTGCGGTACTCCCACAGTTCGGTGTTGACCTCGGCGATAGCGCTTTTGATGGCATGACGCAGGCGCAACGGGGTGATGGTGCCTTCAAAACGCAGAATGTCGCGCATCACCACCGGGTCAACGGCAGGCCAAAAAAAGGTGTTTTGAATTAACGGCTCGGCCTCAATGTTCGGGCGCGGCGCGGGTATCACCAGTGACGACATAAATCCCTCTAAATAGGTGGGCGGTGGACGGCAGGCGTTGAACAGTCCCGAAGGACGTCGCGGCCTGTCGTGCCGCCCGGCGCGGGGCGCGTTCGTTAAGCCGACGGGACGGCAGCATTACGTAATTGCCTGTCCAGTCGCTCGATATCCTTGATAACGCCGCAGCGGCTATGCAGCTGTAACGCCCGTTTTAAATGGTCTAACGCCCGTTCAGCCTTGCCCATATCACGCAACACGTAGCCGATGATTTTGTGCAGCTTGGCGCGCACCTGGTCAGGCATATCCTCGCTGTCGGTTAACTCCAGGGTCGCCAGTAGGTTGTCCACATTCACCGGTTCGCCCGCCGTGTGGGCGCGGATCGCCGCCTCGGCGACGTCCTCGGCCAGCAGGTAAGGCGTGGGCCGGGTGAAGGTATCCGGCGTGGCCAGCTTGTAACGCAGGGCGTAGCGCGCAATCTCCAGCGCGCCGGGGATATCCCCTGCATCCAGTCGCCAAATCATCACGGTCATCAGGATAGTGTCCTGGGCACCGCGTCCCTCGGCCAATACCCCGGCTACCCAGGGCGCATAGTCCGGCAGCATCTGGCGTTTTAGCTCGGCCTTGCGCTCCTGGGAGCGCACCTGTTTGAGTTTGCGTTTGTCCTCGTTAAGCTTGAGCAACATCAGCTCGTAGCCGGTGGCATGACGCAGCGGGTTATCTCCCCGTTGCGCGGCCTCGATGGCGTGCTGGCGCAGTACATGACGGCGGGCAGGGCTTAGCATGGCTTAGGCTCCAGTGCCGGTGGTAGCAGTGGCCGCGGCCAGATCCGCCGCTCTAACCGCTGCCACGGTGGCGGTGGCCAGGGCGTTGTAGTCAAGCACCGTGGCGACCTTGGCCGGTTCCGGCTCCTTTTCTTTTTCCTTCGGGTCGAGCATTTCGATATTTTCAATCAGCCCACCACAGGCGTAATCCTCGATCACAAAGTCCTCGTTAATGGACTCGTAGTTTTCGATGCGATCGCGCTTGGCCACCTCGTCAATCAGGCGGCGGTGGGTATCTTCCTGCCAGTAAATGGACAGGTTATCCAGGCGGGTGATCATCAGCGCGTTAGGCGGGAAGTAGGGCACCCGCACCGCAGGCAGGTTGCCGATGCGTTTCTGGCTCACAATCAGGTCGGCAGCCAGGGTTTCGGTGTTGGGTTGGGTTTGGTTAACCAGGGGGAAGTATTTATCGGCCAGCAGTTGGCGACCACAGATCACCACCAGTTCCGGGTCTTCCTGATACCAGGGGGCGATCAGCTGCGTGGTGTTATCCATCACCAAGGCGTCGAGGTTGGCGTAATCCCAGCCCTCGCCGACGCGGATAGTCGGCGAAATCACCGTACCATCATTCGCGGTCACGGCACTCATCACCCGGGCCGGGGCGTTGTCGCGGTACTTCTGCAGCCAGCCCACCGCCACGTCTTGCAGCAACGGATTGGCCAGGCGGTTGGAGGTTTTGGCGCGGGTCACTCCGTTAAAACCGACCATGATCCGGTCAAGCGCCTGGCGCTTAATAATGGCGTCACGCAGCCGGGCCTGAAAGTCCTGATAACGCGCCCACAGGTCGAGGGTGTTATAACGAATATGGAAATCGTAGTTCACCTGCTGGCAGAAATACCCCTCCGAATCCAGCGTGGCAAAGTCCGCCGTTTCGCGTTCGTCACCGGCGGTGGTGTCGGTGGTGCTGGCAATGGAGCCGGACACGCCGATACCGATTTTTTCGCCCTTCATTTCCGCCACCGGCACGATGTTAATGCGGGTCAGGAATTCCGAGGACTCCTGGGTGCGGGTCATCAGGGTTTGCGTCACTGTGGGTTCGACGCTGAATTTTTTATTCAGGTCGCTGGCCCCGACGCCGTTCAGCTCGGCGACGCGGGTCAAAAAGGTATTAAATTTAAAACGGGTATTGGTTTTCATCGGGTTTCCTAAACAGGGAATACGGGTTAACGATGGTGGTCACATGGCCGGGTTTAGCAGTCGGTCAATACCTCGTCGGGCGCTTCACGACCGCCGGTGGCCAGCGGGCGGCGGGTCTGATACTGGCTATCGGTTGCGGTCAGTTTGTTGGTCAGGGCGGTGACCTGGTTATGGTCGGTGACCATGGCTTGCTCCAGCACAGCGAGACGTTCGGTTAACGTGGTTTCCAAGGTAGAAAGCTTGGTGTCCTGCTCGGCGGCGGTGAGCTGCACATGCTCGGCCACCGCTTCAACTGCCTTAAACACGTCCGCCAGGCGAGCGTCGTCGGTGGTCTGCTTGCCTGTCAGCAGGGTTTTCACGCGGGTAAATAACGACAGGCCCGGCTCGGTGACGTCTTCGAATTCCAGTGATACCTCGACCGCCGCCGTAAACAGGTTGTCCGGTGCGGTTTTGCGTGCCGCCAGCGGGTTATTTTGGGCGCTGGCGCTAAAGGCCAGCATTTCAGTGCCCAGGCTGGCCGGGTCGTCGGTCACCGCCAGACCGACCAGGTAGGCTTTGCCGCTGTTGGCAAAGTTCGGCTGCACTTCCATGGAGGTATAGATTTTCTGGCGCAGTTGGTTAAGCAATACTAGGTCGTCGGTGGGGGAGATTTGGGCAAACAGCGCCCATTTGCCGTTCAGTACCGAATCATCGGCGATCTGTTCGGCCTTTAGCGCTAACACGTCGCCGTAACGGCGAAACGCACCGTCAGGCAACACGCCTTTAAGGTGTTCCAGGTTGAGGCGGCAACCGTAGACGCGGGTGTCAAAGGTCTCGGCCATCTGTTGGATATCGTCGGCGTTAATCATTCGCCCGTCGCAGGTGTCACCCTCGACGCCGATACGGAAAAATTTCGATACTTTTTTGGCCATCGGAAACGGCTTCCTTGGTGGGTTAATCAGGTCAGGGATAGTTTCCGGGGATAGCGGGAGCGCCACAACGCATCAGGGTTGTGGTCAGGCTGGCACAACAGGCAGCACAGGCGCGGGGGCGGGCGAGTCGCGTAGCCTTAGCGCCATGAATACGACACCCACCACTATCATCAGCGATCCGAGGCGCCAGGCGGCACTGCTTTACTGGCAGGGTTTTTCCGTGCGCCAGATTGCCGAAACCTTAAGCCTGAAAGCACCCACCGTGCAGAGCTGGAAACAGCGCGATCAGTGGGAAGCTGTGGCGCCTATTTCACGCATCGAAACCAGCCTGGAAGCGCGCTTAATCCAGCTGATAATGAAAACCCAGAAGGGCGGCAGTGACTATAAGGAGATTGACCTGTTGGGCCGTCAGATCGAGCGCCTGGCGCGGGTCAATCGCTATAGCCAGACCGGCAACGAGGCCGATCTCAATCCTAACGTGGCTAACCGTAATAAGGGCGAGCGTAAGACACCGGAAAAGAACGTATTTAGCGACGCGGCGGTGGAACAGCTGGAAGCGATATTCCATGAAACGTCGTTCGGGTATCAAAAAGGTTGGTATCAGGCAGGGCTACAGCACCGCATCCGCAATATCCTCAAATCCCGCCAGATTGGTGCGACGTTCTATTTTGCCCGCGAGGCGCTGCTCGATGCGCTGACCACCGGGCGCAATCAGATATTCCTGTCGGCCAGTAAAGCCCAGGCCCATGTATTTAAAAACTACATCATCGACTTTGCTCGCATGGTCGAGGTTGACTTGAAAGGCGATCCGATGGTGCTGGGCAACGGGGCACGGCTGTTTTTCCTCGGCACCAACGTGCGCACCGCCCAGAGCTACACCGGCAATCTGTACCTGGATGAATACTTCTGGATCCCCAAGTTTCAGGAACTGCGCAAAGTGGCGTCCGGCATGTCGCTGCATAAGAAGTGGCGCACTACCTATTTTTCCACCCCGTCGAGCCTGGCGCACAGCGCGTACCCGTTCTGGTCGGGCGAGCTGTTTAACAAAGGGCGTGGTAATAAGGCCGATCACGTTCACCTGGATTTAAGCCATAGCCATTTATCCCAGGGCGCTTTGTGCGGCGATGGTCAGTGGCGACAGATTGTCACGGTTGAGGATGCACTGACCGGCGGCTGTAACCTGTTCGACCTGGATCAGCTCTCCCTGGAGTACAGCCCGGCGGAATATCAAAACTTGCTGATGTGTGAGTTTGTGGATGATAAGGCGTCGGTGTTCCCGTTCGCCGAGCTGCAACGCTGCATGGTGGACAGTCTTGAGGAATGGGAGGATTACAACCCTTACGCTACCCGGCCATTTGCCTATCGGCCGGTGTGGATTGGTTATGACCCGTCGCACACTGGCGACAGCGCCGGCTGTGCAGTGATAGCACCGCCGATGGTGCCGGGCGGTCAGTTCCGGGTGCTGGAGCGCCACCAGTGGAAGGGCATGGACTTTGCCGCCCAGGCGCAATCTATCAAAGAGCTGACCGAAAGGTATGTGGTCGAGTATATCGGCATCGACGCCACGTCCATCGGCCAGGGGGTATTCCAACTGGTGCAACAGTTCTTCCCAGCCGCCCGGGAGATCCGCTACACGCCGGAAATCAAAACCGCCATGGTGCTGAAAGCCAAAGACACCATTACCAGCGGTAGGCTCGAATATGACGCCGGGCATACCGATATCACCCAATCTTTTATGGCCATTCGCAAAACCATGACCGCCAGCGGCAATCGTTCGACCTTTGAAGCCAGCCGCAGCGAAGAGGCCAGCCATGCCGATGTGGCCTGGGCCATCATGCATGCGCTGTTAAACGAACCGCTTACCGCCGCCAACGGCGGCCACAGCCCTAATATTCTGGAGTTTTATTAATGAGCCAACGCAAAGGCCGCCGGGCCATCAAGCAATCAACAGCGCAGACAACTACCGCCCCGACCGAGACACAGCAGGCCCAGGCGTTTAGTTTTGGTGAACCGATCCCGGTACTCGACCGGCGAGAAATCCTGGATTACATCGAATGCACCGGCAACGGCCAATGGTACGAGCCGCCGATAAGTTTTGATGGCCTGGCCAGGAGCCTGCGCGCCGCCGTACACCACAGCTCACCGATCTACGTTAAGCGTAATATTCTGGCGTCCACCTATATTCCGCACCCGCTGTTAAGCCAGCAGGAATTTAGCCGTTTTGTGCTGGATTACCTGGTGTTCGGCAATGCGTTTCTGGAGCTACGAAAAAATCAGCTTGGCGAGCCGCTTCGTCTGGAATGCATTCCGGCCAAATATACTCGCCGGGGCGTGGAGCCGGACACCTACTGGTTTGTGCAATACTGGAAAGAGCCGCACCGCTTTGAAACTGGCAGCGTATTTCACCTGATAGAGCCGGATATTAACCAGGAGCTGTATGGCCTTCCCGAGTACCTTAGCGCGTTAAATTCCGCCTGGTTGAATGAGGCAGCCACCTTATTTCGGCGCAAGTATTACCAGAATGGCGCACACGCCGGATATATCCTGTATATGACCGACGCGGCGCAAAGCAGCAGCGATATCGACCAAATGCGCAAAGCCATGAGGGACACCAAAGGATTGGGGAATTTTCGTAATCTGTTTATGTACGCGCCGAACGGCAAGAAAGACGGGATACAGATTTTGCCGCTTAGTGAAGTGGCGACCAAAGATGATTTTTTTAATATCAAGAAATCCAGCCGGGATGATTTACTCAGCGCGCACCGGGTGCCGCCGCAGATGATGGGGATTATTCCTGATAATGCGGGGGGATTTGGGGATGTGGAGAAGGCTGCGGGGGTTTTCGTTAGAAATGAGTTAACGCCATTACAAGAAAGGTTTAAAGAAATTAACACGGTATTTAATAAAATTGTGATAAATTTTAAAGAGTATTCTCTTTCACCACAGAAATGATAGAATGTATAGGGATTTTGGCGTGCGAAGGTGATAAGAATGAGTGATAATATCAAAGAGAGAATTTCTTTCTTTAAAGAAAACTACGAAATGATCTCTGGTGGGCCTCTGGGGCAAGGCAAAAAAATATACATCAAAGCCCGTATTGATGAAGATGGAAATAAAAAATGTAAGTTTTGTGGTAAATCAGAACCCGACATAACTTTTAGTAACGTCTCGCATGCGTTACCGATGTTTCTTGGCAATAGAATTCTTATAGCAGAAAATGAGTGTGATTCTTGTAATGAAATGTTTTCGAATGATCTTGAAAATAATTTTGATAAATATACTAAACCTTATAGAACATTAGCGAAAATTAAAGGCCGGAAAAAAGTTCCAACGTATAGATCCAAAAATAAAGAAACGCGCTTTGAAAATAATGAAAAGGATGGTTTTCATATTACAACTGATGAAGTTAATGAAGCTGTATTTTTAGATCTTAAAAATAAAACATTAACATATAGCTTCGATTTGGAACCATTTGTGCCTACTGCGGTTTATAAGTTTCTTATTAAGATCGCCTTATCAATAATGCCAGATGTTGAAATGAGAAATTTTGCTTCAAGCCTCTCTTGGATAATGGAAAAAAATCATGCAATAAAATTAATTAGCCCGCAAGTTTTGTTATCTATTTTTGTTCCAGGATTTAAACCTAACAATAATTTAGTAATGATGTTGTTAAGAAGAAAAAATAAAATAGAAAACATACCATATTGTTATCTCATTTTGGCTTTTGGTAATGTGGTTTATCAAATAATGGTGCCATCTCTCTTAGATATAAATCAGGGGAAGGAGTTAACTCTAATTTTTTCACGATGTCCTACACCGTTTGAAATTGAATGGCCACTTGGTGAAGTTGATTACAGACAAGAGGATTTGTCGAGTCATGAGGTTTGTTTAGACGGAAAATTATCCATAGCTTTTAAATTTGAAAATGTAAGCGAAATTCCTTTATGAACTATTAGGCATATTTTTAAATAAAAATATTTATTAAAATAAATATTTAAAGGAGATAATTTGCCAGATAATCTCCATAATCTAGATTTCATGAGTATTTTTGAGTCACCATATCCGCACCTTCATTCAACAGGTCATTAATCGAATGCCCTGTAGCCTGTGCCGTCATGGTCAAAGCCTGATGCCGAGCAGGTGTTAGCCGCGTTGTCACCTTACCGCTATAAGATTTGTACGGCGGTATGCCGTCTTTTCTACACTCATCAAGGAAGACAGACAGAGAGATCGATCCCTCTTTTTTCAGTTCTTCCACGCTGTAGGCGTAAAAGTCCGCGCCGCCGTTCAGGCCGATAAATTCACCGCGAAACATTTCGATGTCTGGGTCAAAGATGATAACAGCCGTGTGGCCGTCGATTTTAAGTACATTATTCATGGTTTAATTCCTAAGCTATCCAACCATATCCTGATGGAGTTAACCGCCCCCTTGTCAGTGGTGGGTCTCGGGTGTGGTCGATGAAAGATTTTCTTTTCCCCTTTCAACAACACCGCAATCCTTGAGCCTTCCCGTTCGTGAACTTCCGCGCCGAGGCCGATAAAAAGGGACTCAATATCAGCCCACTTTATCGAACCGTTGACCGGTCGGGCGAACACATCTGACAGCGTTTTCTGGTGTCGTTTGTTCATAAAGTTATAGTATCACAAAATGACACCATGACAAGCGGTTTTCAAGGTTAGTTCTAAGCTTTTGATGGGGCATATTGGTTTTATGCGAATGAAAAATAGGGCATTAAACCGGGCCTCTGTGAGGTGCCATTGCCAACATGCCAAACGGTCGAGGTGAGGGCCGTTAAGGCCATGGCGGGGCGGATATCTTGCTAAAATGGTGGTTCCAGATGCGTTAGCGCGCAAACTTTCCCCCTCCTCGCCTGCCCGCTTTGTAGGTCGTATTTCATGCGCTTGCCCGATCCAAATGGATCCAGACCAGGGCAGGGCTAAGGCACTATCACCGTACCCGCGATCAACATGCAAAATCATGCGCTCTATGCATGCACTGGCGCATATCTGGGATAATACTGGCTATTCGCATGCAATTGTCTACCTGTCCGCATTTTACTTGATTACCAGTTTGCAAATTTGTTGCTCGTTTCCAGCAAAAATCTGAAACAGTACTAGCTAAAGTTGAAGGCCAGTTATGAGCGAGAAGCGGAAGTTCAAAATTGCTCTCACCACTTGTTCGTGGCTTTACGAAGATCGTGCTGTATTAATCAATGGGGAGCAGGTCACCTGCTATTCCCATAGAAGCATGTCAGCTAAGCTGTTTTAAAAGCTGTAGACTGACAGCAAGTGTTTCATGATAATCTATCAGCGTTTTACGATGGATTCATAGGAAAAAGGCCCCATCAGGTTGAACATGAAAGACCTTCTCAAGCGGATAAAAATCAAAAGGATAAAGGTTTTGAAGAAAAAACCATCATGGCCTCGTCCGAAGCACTCTCGCGATGTAATGGCGCTTACTGTAAAGCTAGTTCTTATTCTTCTGAGTATGGTGGGATTGCTCGCCACACTTTACCCACTCATAGATACTAAGCAGATAACCCCCGGCACTGCTTCGATCATATCTATAGTAGGGGTCATCGTATTATTACTTTATGGTTTTTTGGTCTTCTTTGAGATTTACACTCTGGATGGAAAACGTGTCTTTAAGCAATCCGACCCCACATCAATACGAAATTACATGCTTCACTGGATAGCGTATGGCGGTCGAGTAGCAATCTGGACCCGCGACATGAGCTGGGCCAAAGATGACGAGTCCAAAAACCTTCTTTTAGAAAAATCAGAAAGCGGTGAGCTAATTATCTGTCTGCCGACTCATACCACTTTCTCTAAGGAGTTGGAAAAAAAAGGTGCGGAAATCTATGTGTACGGTACGGAATTGCTCAGTGATCCAAGCGCACGCTTTACCATTGCCTACTACGGCCGAGATGGGAGCAAAGTAGCTATTGGTCGAGCCAGAGCAGACAAGCATATAATCGAGGAGTTTGACTCTGGCTCCCATCCGGCTTTTAATTTGGCTTATGAACTTGTGCAAGTCGCTAAAAATGCCTCCCATAAAAAGAATGGAAACCAGATATGAATTCGAAGTTCTCTTACATTGAGAGTATCTCCTCTCAAGAGCTAGCTAGTGAGTGGGACGGCTTGGCTACTGAGAGGCATCGTCAAATATACGCGGGCTTAGATATTACATTCACCCATGTGATGGCGCCATTAGTTGAGTCGCTGGTTGGCCAAAATCTTGATGCAACTCTGATAGATATTGGCTCAGGTACAGGAGAGCTTACCGGGCGCCTTGCTATGCGCTTCAAGAGGGTTGTATGTATTGAGCCATCAGCCCGAAGTTTGGAAGTTGCAAAATCAATCCTATCAACTTTCTCAAATGTTTTTTTCATCAATTCAGACTTTGAAGATTGCGGGGGGCAGTTCTTTCACGATGCTGACGAGAAAAACATTTTCTTGGCAGCCATGATGCTGTCGGCAGATCCTCAACTTGATAAGTTTGCTCAAACATTATCCAGGGCCGCACGCAGAGGGGATGAGTTTGTTGCAACTATTCCTCATCCGTGCTTCTGGCCTAGATACTGGGGGTATGAAAAAGAATCTTGGTTCTCTTATAAAAAAGAACTAATGATTAAGGCTCCGTTCAAAATATCATTATCTGGCTCAGAGCTTAAAACCACACACATCCATCGGCCGATAGAGACATACATTTCGACCTTTTCTAAATATGGCTTCCAATTACTTAATATGTCGGAGCCTATACCCAATCAAAAAATTCAATCCTTATATCCCCAGAAATGGGATTTTCCTCGCTTCCTCGCTTTCAAGTGGGTTAAAGGCTGATCTATCCCATTCGAAAATGCCAGTCAGAGTGACCTGCTCCCCGCTGATTAACACAGACTGATGTTAGCAACGTCCGCTTTTGGCACAGGCTGTGTGAAAACGATTTTGAGCACAAAGATCGCCAATAAAATAGCTGGAAACTGCGCTTTTACGTAAAATTTGGCTCAGCGAAGCCATTGCTTTATTCTATATTTTGCGTAGATGCGCGTACTTCATTTTTTGGTCAGAGTTTTCACACAGCCTGGGCACATAGTTGACACACAAACCAGGTATCGTAAGGAACAGTAAAGACTTCAGGATATGGAAAAATTTTTTGTAGGCGACGATCGAGTAATTGGCAAACGCTGATCAACTAAAATGCGAAAGGGGTGTCAGTTAAGATGCCATTACGCAAATGCTAAAGCAATGTATGCCGTGAGTGATTAAAAACGGCCAGCGGGCGATTTAGGCGGGGGAGTAGGGGCCGATCAGTGCAGCCCCTAAGGATGCTAAAAAGTCAGTGTAGTTTTTGCCTGGCCTCCTGTTGGTTTCGCTCGATTTGCCGCTGCGCCAACTCGGCTATCAACCCTATCGCTAGCTGTATTTCGTCAGGATCGCAGCGCATAAGTAAGATAGCCTCCGCAAGAAACTGGATTCGCGAAAGAGCAATGTGTGTTCCCGGTATTGAATTCAAGTGTTCCCTCTTTTATGTGTTACTGTTTATATATACAGTAATGGAAAATACGACTTCGCGTCAACTAGTTAGCGCGCTAATTTGCCTGTTCGGTTACTTCTCGTTCGTCAAAAGCCCATTCGTTAGTCATTGGTAAATAATGAGTTACTCCGTCGATCGTTAATTTTGCCCCGCGCACCAGTGCTTCCAACTCCCATGGCATAAGGGTGATCCCCTGGTTAAGAAATTCAGCTTTAACCACCGGCAATCGCTGCCGTTGTTCGTCGGTCATACGCGCTGAGGGTGCTGGTTCCCTTATACGTTGCGGATCATAACCGCGCTGTGTTCGTTGCGGTTTCGGTTGGTCTTGTTTAAGGAACCGTGCCAGCGATCTGACTATCTCATCATCTTGGAAGTCGATAACCCCTAGGTGAGGTTCATCCGGCTGCGTTACGGCCTGTTTGGGTGGGTTAGCGGGCCTATTCGCGCCCGCGTTTCGAACACCCCACCCACAGTTATTGACAGGACTCCGAGGCGCGGCAGAGCCGCTTTTTAAGGTCAAAACATTAACGTCAACGGCGCGGGCGACAATGCGCCATTCGGTTAACCGGGTTTCATGGATATGAGTTTCCCCCAGATGCGGCGCAAAAATGCCGACCACCTTTTGCACCTCTTCGTCGTATTCGTTGAGTTCGTCGCCGGTCTTGCGCGCCACCCTCACGGTTTGTGAATCCCGTGCCACGTTGGCGCCGCCCTGTGCCTGCATATAGGCGGCAAAGTCTCCGACGTCAGCCGCCGCCCGTACCGCTTCCACCTGTTCATCAAAGCTGTCGGCCAGGCTGATATGCCGGATAAGACGACACTCACGGTAAGCGCCCATGGTGGGTATGCCGATCGGGTGAAACTGTGGGATACGCCAGGTGGAGGCCCAGGCGGTAACAGCGGCGGCAATACTCTGGAGCGGCTTGCCGGACTCATGATCGATATCGCCCTCAAGGGCGTAGCCGTCGATATTCTTGGCGATGTATTTTGCGATGTAACCGGCGGCACCGCCTTTGTTAAGGTGCTTGCAGTCAAAACGGTTCTTGGCCGCACCGCGCTCCTGGCCATCTTCTTTCATGGCATAACGACGCATGATCTCGATCACCGCCTGGCGCTGCGCCCGTTGGGTAAACAGCATCATATGCCAGTGCGGCGTGCCGTCGTGATGCGGCTCGACCACGCGCATGCCGTAGACCTTGATGTCCTGGTCTTTAAACGCGGTGCGGATTTTGCTCCACAGCCCCACCAGGTAGCGCTGGCCATCTTTAGGGGTGAAAGCCTGTATGTCCCATGAGCGGTTAAACTGCGCGGTTTTCTGGTCACCTTTACCCTTGGTGCGGGTGGGATGATATTTCGACGGCGTGGTGATGGTCAGGAACAAACCGACGTCACCCTGCTCGGCAGCGTAACGCTCGATTCCGGCGATGGTGCTCATCAGCTCCATGCGGCGTATTTCCGGGTTAGAAATGCTGGCCATTACCTTATCGATTAAGTCGAAACGCTCGCCGGTCTGGACGTTTTCCAGCTCACGGCTTTTGAGGTATTCCAGGTTAGCCAGGCGGCGGGCATGTACCTCGCGCACCGCCTGTTTGCTGGCATAGGGCGCTATGTTCAGATTCACCTGGCCAATGGCAATCAGTAGCGCTTCGCGCCAGCGGGTGCGCTGGGCTTTTAGCTGGCGCTCCCACCATTCATCGTTAACCAACCGGCTTACGCTGGAGAATGCTTTACGCAGGGTCAGTTTGCCCTTGCGGTAGGCTTGCCAGTGCAGCGGCGTGACGTTAAGCGCATGGGTCATACCGGCCACTTGGCCAAAGATCTGCGCCTGCACCTGGTCATCAAACAGCACGGTTTTATCGCCGTCATGTTCGGCGATCGCGGCATCGCTCAGTAGCTCGTAGGTTTCCCGTAATTGCCCGGCCAGACGCCCGGCAAACTTGCGCAGCGATTTATCGGTCATATCCGGCAGGTGGCGGTAACTGTCTGCCTCGTTGATTAAATGGGTGGAATAGGCTTCATTCATGCCGTTGCGACTCATCACCGCCTCGATACGCGGCAACAGCCGTTGATGCACAGTGAGCATCAGGAATTTATTGGCGGCAATCAGTCCCTGGTTTTTCAGCAGGTAGTCATAACGGCCTTCCAGATACGGCTGTAAAAAGCGCGGAGTCCTACGGATGCGAAATAAAACCGCTTGCCCCTGAATATGCTGTTCACGGGTAAGCGTTCTTTTATCCACGGCGATGGCCGGGCGTGGCGCGTTCCAGGGATACGGACCAAACGATGGCTGTTGGTCAGTCCCTGGTGTGGGTGAAGGGGCAGCGCGGCCCCGGCTGGCAGGCGTCATAACGTGGGGAGATTAAAAGCGCGCTGGCAGAGTTCCGCCAGTCGCTGCATTTCAGCGATTAACGCCGGGATATCGGCCAGCCCAGCGCGCCGGGTAGCGTGGTTAACCAGATCGCTTATCAACTCGACGGGAGTCTGGTAGAGGGCCAGCACCGTTAGGCGCGGCTCCCCGGCAAGGCCGAGGGTGATGTGATGCAGCACATAATCATCCTTAAACCGGGTGATGGCATAACGGCCGTCGATTTCGAGTCTCATCGGTTACCGCCCTGGCCGGTAGTGGCGGTTATGTGCCTCACGGATTTGTTGGCAGGTGACGCAGCACTGCACCCCCGGTAATGCGATGCGCCTAGCCTCCGGGATCGGGGCGTTGCAGTCTTCGCAGACAAAGGCGGAAGCACCAATAGTTTTAGGGCGGGCATTCTCTATTAGAACCTTGAGAATGTCGTCTTGCCGGGTCTGCGCCAAATCAATAATGTCAGCCATTAGAGCGTCTCCAGTGCTTCATTTTGGATACGCTCAGCCTCTTGCTGTAAAATCTCGGTAACGCCGCGCCATTTCATTTTATGTTTGAAAATAAAATCAGCCATCCGCTCTAGGCGTGCGGACATCAAGGCTGCCTGATTACGCCTTTCATCCATGCGGGCGGCATTCAACGCCATAACAAACGACGTATAGTCACTATCAATATCAGGAATATCGCTACCGATTTTAGTTGTCAGTATTTCTTTATTAATCATGGAATTTCTCCGTTTTGGGCAAAAGAATGCCCGGTACAATCAAGTACCTGTTGTTTTAAAATTAATTAGTTTTGGCTATAAGCTTCGGGTTTGATGGCGGTAAGGATGGTCGGCGCATCATCAAAAAGGGCGATCAGCTCACGGATGGCCGCCAGCAACGTTTTGCGCCATGGGCACTCGGTATCATCAATGCGCCATAACGGTTGATTAAATTCCGATGCCGTTAATCCGGCGTGCATAAATAAGCTTTTGCGTTCGCTAATGGTCAAGCGTTGCAGATAGACGATATTACCGACTTCATGCCTGCGGTATTTGGCAAAGGCTTTGCGTAACTCGTCCAGGGCATTGACCAGGCATTCCCGATCGGCGTCGTTCATTTCATGCAGGAACATCACCGCATGGCGTTTTTTCAGGCCCGCGTGAAAGCAGACGGTTGCCCGGTAGCGTTCCGGCAGGGCATTATAAAAATCGCAGGTTTCTTGCCAGCGGGAACCGGCAAAAAATTTACCAATCAGGGCGCGCAGATTAACCGGCAAAGTCTGCATATGCGACGCGGTAAAAGCATAGTGATTCATAGATTGCCCCCTATTTTATGTATCCATTTCTTGAAAACGCCACCGGTGCGCGGCTGTGCAACGGGAGAACGGCACGGGTTCCAACGTTTGCCACCAGGCAACTCAACCCAGCCATGGCCGAAATGCCGCGAGGGGCTTTGTTGTTTAAGCAGTGCGGCAAGAGAAATGGTCATTAGCTCAGTCCCAACGAGGCACCGATACCGCTCAGCGCGTCGACGGTTTGTGCCAGGGCCGGGTTGGATTGGACACGCGCATGCATCGTCAGGCCGACCAGGGATAAATAACGGATGCCGGAATTAACGCTTTCCAGCAAAGCGCTTTTACGCGATGGCGTCATGCGTTCGGTTGATACGGTTTCTGCCGCCACCGAGCCGATCGCCGCCGTTGCCCGCATCACATAGGCCGGAATATTCTCGGCGGCAGCTTCGTTAATCGGCACAGCAGGCATGCAGTTAAGCTGCGCCAGTAGGCCATCGATTAATGTCGCGTCTTCTGTGGCGTCGGTGATCTCCAGCAGTTCGCGGCAAGTCAGTTGATGCGGTTGATCCGGATTGAGCTTATTGCGCAGCACCTGGGGATTCATGCCGATACGTTCAGCGATATGCGTCAGTTCACCTTTGTGCGCATTTGCAAACAATCGGCATGCATTTTCGAGATTTTTATGTTTAGAAACTTGATAATCAAACATGGTTGCACTCCTTAGAAACTTGAATAATCAAGTTAGGCTTTGATGTAGCGGCACTTGATAGCCTGTTGGCGGTTCTTCTCGCGCCAGGCTTCCAGGTTGATAAGGGCGTTGCCGTGTTTTTCCATCATGACAATGCTTTTTTCGCCAGTTATCTCGCATTTGCGAATTCTGCGAACGGTAGCTGTAGGCGTCGGGGCCAGTAGCACGACGCCATTAGCGATCCACTTTTCAAGCACTGAGTGGCTAATACCGTTGATTGCCGCGAAATCTTTTTTAGAAATAGTAGGTGAGGCCATCTTTAACGACATATGGTCAGCGACGGCCAGGTCTACGGCTTCGGCAACGAATTTGCCAAGTATCGGGGTTAATGAATCAACCAAGGAATTGATGATCTCGTTTTTGAAAAGTTGCCGTGAGCTTTGTCTTGGCATTGCATTCTCTAAATCCATAAAGCAATATCTCCCAGGTGTAGTTTGTGTTCTATGGTGTTACATGTGGTGTGTAGGCACTATAGATCACGCTGTGTGTGTTTGTAAATACTCATGGAGTGTATTTATTGGATATTAATAATTTTGATGGTAATGCTTCGCTGGTATTGGAACGGATCATGTCCAGCTACGGAGTCACTACTCAAAAGGCGCTTAGCGAAGCCACCGACATCCCGACAAACACTGTCAGCAACTGGGTTCAGCGCAATAGCGTCCCGAGCAATGTCATTCTGAAATGCTCCGTAGATACTGGTGCGGACGCAAGGTGGCTGGTTACCGGTGAACTTGCAAAAGCAAACTCCAGCCAGCCGAGTAGGGTGCTGAAAGGCAAACCGCTCTACGACAAGATCCTGGCTTCCGGCGGTAAAGCCGTCCTGCGCCGTATTCTGGATGCCTACGGGTTCGATACTCAAAAAGAGCTCGGAGACTTATTAAACATTTCATCCGGTACGATCAGTACCTGGGTGAGGCGTAACTTTTTCCCGGGTGATGTGGTAATAGCCTGTGCGCTTGATACCGGTGTATCGCTGGAATGGCTGTCTACTGGAGCAGGGGCCATGCAAGATCTGCCCGCAGATATAAAGAATTCGGTTTCAGGGGCGATAACGTTAGAGTGTTTGCAACTGGTCGCTGGCAAACTTGAACCGCAAGGACAGTGCATTGTCGATAATCGGTTTTTACCCAAAGACATAAGCGCCGATTCGTTACGCTATATCTATTCAGGGAATAGGGCGTGGTTAATCAGTTTTGATAGTCTTGAACTATCAAACGGGACATGGCTGCTAGATATTGATGGCACACTAGACGTTTACAGTGTGTCGAGGCGGCCAGGAAACCGTTTACGTATTACGGGTAAAGATGGTGAGTTCGAGTGTTCCGTTGATGAGGTTAAAGCAAGGGGGGTAGTGGCCGGTTGCATAAAGCAACTTTTATAAGGATATTTATGGCCAGTAGAAATTTTATTTATATTAATGCTAAGCGTATTGTGAAGGTTTTTTCTTTATTGCAGGTTAGTGATTCAGAACTACACATTCAGGGAATATGCAGCCAGTCAAATACGCTAAAAACGTTTCGGAAAGACCGCATTATCGAGGAGTTTGATACCCTTGATGATGCGTTATTACGTTACGAGACTCTCAATAAATCGCAGTATGATCATTATGTTACCTCCCCAAAAAAGAAGCCATCCTTGCTTGAGGTTTGTTTCACTGGCTTCAAGAAAAACGATAAAGACCGTCTTATAACCCTTGCGGAAGAAAATAAGCTACTGGTGAGAAGCTCAGTAACGCAAAACCTGCAATTCCTATGTTGTGGATATAATGCTGGGCCAACTAAGGTGACCGCTGCTCGGATGAAAGGGGTCATCATTCTAAGTGAGGATGAATTTAGCACTATGCTTGATACGGGTGAATTACCAGAAAGTTAATTTATATATTCATTTCAGGTTAAAACGTGTGTTTAAAATTATTTTTTTGGGGGTAAAATAAAATGGATGATGGCTTAATTAAATATATATTCCAAGGTGTTACTATAATTATTTCGATAATTGGTTTAATTAAAGCTTGGGTTTATACAACTGATAAAATTTTTGATAAAAGACAAAAGATGAGTAAGTTTATTTTTGAACTTTACGAAATTTCAGGAGAAGATTATCTAAAAAAATTATCTCTTGAATATGGATATGCGGCTATTACTAAGGATTCGACTTTAACCACTGAACAACGGAAATGTCTGATTAGCTCACCAAATTCCATGAAAGATATTGATTGCTATAGGATATGTAGTGGTTTAATAACAACCCGTACTTCCCCGTTGTCGTTTGGATGGAAATATAAAAGATATAATAATATAGTCTATAAGGTTAGTCTTTGCGTAATTTGCGGTTTTTTTTATTTCCTAGGTTCGTCCATGGTAATACTTCCTATAACTTATCATTTATTGCCTTCGTTTGTTTTATCAAAAATAAGCCCACTTGCCTTGGATATTAAATTGTTAATTATATTATATTTTATATTAACTGGTTTGTTTTTGGCTTTGATTAGTCTAAATAAAGCGGCTAAAATATTGACCGCAAATGGCTTGATAAAACGGTATGCTAGTTAATATAATTCTTTGAATAATAAAAAATCGTTACATGTAATCGGTCTGCAATTTTTTTCACTAAATATTAACTTTTACTAAACAAGCTACACTTCAATCAAAGCTGTAATCTCTGACGATTCATAGCATAGTAAAAATGAAGTGTAGCATATTGTAGTCAATAAGAACATCATATCTCTTTAACCACATGATTACAAGAGAATTTATTTTATAAAAATAGTATTCGGTCAACTGTTAATAAAATGCATTCAAACTATGGCATTTTTTATCTGCACTATATAATTAACCAAGTTAGCAATGAAAAACTACTCGGCATAGTTATCTATATTCTCTTCCAATAATTCATTCATGTAATTAGATAGCAAACGTAAAGCAAAGGTAGTTTCCTCTATATTGGCTTGATCCATAGCAGCAAAAAGAGTCAGTTTTACCAGATAAAGTGATTCGTTTAATTCAATGCCATTCATCAATAAAAATACGGAAGTCGCCTGAAAGGCAGTTCTTTTATTTGCATCGTTAAATGCATGCGCTTTAGCGATGCCGACCAGATACATGGCGGCTAATTTAAAGACGTCATCGCAATTTTCATAATAATGTAATGTTTCGACGCGGTTTAACGCCCCGGCAAGTTTATTGATATCCGGTCGTCCTGATTGTGGCAGCGTCAAAAACTGGATTTCAATCACTTGTTCTTGCGTCAGAAAATCAAAATCCATTATTTATCACCCAAGATCTTTATGGTATTAGCATGCCGGGTTCTTGTGGTCTCAAGGGCATCCTTAAACGATAATTTTCTACTGCCTTTCACTTGGATTGAATTAGACAAAAGATCAGTACCTTCACTTCGGCCAGAAGTCGCATCATTAGCAGAAGGTTTAACAGTTTTCTGCCCTGCCTGCTTGACGGATAATTCCCCGCCATCGCGTAAATAGGCCAGCCAGTAGGGAAGGTTTTGCTGAAATTCTTCATAGGATATTGATTTCATAGGCACCTCCTTTATCGTATACCGCAATGATAGCATACAGCCTATCAAGTGAAAATGCGGCTATGGGGTAGGGTACTGGAACATAATTTTATATTCTTATTAAATATATATTTATCAATAAGATAAAATGGTTATACGTTACCGTCACCCTTACTAAGGGGGTGTGTGTCGGCGTGTACCCAAGGCTTAGCCTAAGCTGTGTTAATAAACTGAGCCAAAGATATTGGCGGTGACATCAAGTGAGCCTATCCATTTCGATGCTGTTAACCGCGATATTTGATCGCCAATTTGCCTATTTGCCGATTTACCGTTGAGTGCAGGAAAGGCGACCCTCATCACGCGTGTCGCCATTTTGTAGCCACTTTTTAATTTAATTATTTTAACTTGTTGTTTTTATAGCATTTTTATAACTATGAATAGTATTCGGTCTTTTTTTATGAGGGTAGAGCAATCAACTACTTACCTAATAAATCAGTCACTTATGTCCACCGTGTTCTACCCTGTTCTACCCAATATGACGCTATGTGACTTTTTATAGTCATTCAAACCGGCCAATGGGTTGAAGTGGATTGCGTCCTCCAGATGGTCGGGTGCGAAGTGCGCATAGGGCATGGTAATGCGGATGTCGGAATGGCCGAGAATACGTTGCAGCACGATAATGTTGCCTCTGTGCATCATAAAATGGCTGGCAAAGGTATGGCGTAATACATGGGTCATTTGCCCTTCGGATAATTATCCATTTCGCTGCTGTTAACGGCGATATTTGACCGCCTATTTGCTGATTTGCCGTTGAGTGTAGGGAGGGAGTCTATTATCATGAGTTATTGTAGCCATCCAAATCGGCCAGCAGGTTGAGATGAATCGCTAAACTCAGACCGGCAACGAAGCCGATCTTAACCTTACTGTAGCGATGTTAAACGTAATATCTTGGCCGCTACCTACATATTACATTCGCTGTGAATATATTTGGTCATATATGCAGCACAAATAATAGTTAAGCCATTAAAATATAAAATGGCCAAATAAATAACAGTTATCTTTTTATCTAATCTTTAGTCTAGTAGATAGGTCCTCCTGATGATGATAATTTGGTGAAAATCACCATGCTATAGGAGTTATTTATGTCTATCGAGAATACGAGTCAATTTATACCAGAAATAAAAATACCCAACTCAATTGTTAGGCTATTAGATCAGCTTGTTGTTCCTTTTGGGATAAGAGATAAAGAATCACGTATAATCTATGCAAATCAGCCACTTACTGATATTTATTGTATGAAATCACCAACGTCAATTATTGGAAAGCTTGACTGTGAGATTGAATGTAAGATTTTAGAACCGGAAGGTGTTGTAGCGGAATTTGATAAACAATATAAGCACACTTGGCAAACGGAAAAATCATATTCAACACTTGAATTACACCCAAACGCATTAGATTACCCCTATATATTTCGTAAGATGCCATTTTTCGATGATAATGGGGAATGCATAGGCATGTTTGGTTATAATGAAATTATCAATATTTATACATTAAATGACTATGTCAAAGGAAAAATGCCAGGTTCATTGTTGCTCACCAAACCAGATGATTTTTTTACCGAACGCCAATGTGAAATAATATTTTACCGATTACAAGGGCTAAAGGCAAAAGAAGTTGCTAATAGGCTAAATCTTGCCACTAATACCTTTAACAACTATATGCAGACGCTTTACGATAAGGTTGGTGCGAATAACCTTGATGAGTTCATCGAATTTTGCGAGAAGCGGAACTATCATCGGTATCTGCCTAAGCGATTTTTGACCAGTGAAGCCATAACCTTTAGCAGCTCGATAATGTAGATATTTTTCAGTTCACTGGCCTATTGTGACCTGGTTTTGGCAATATGAGATTTGCCAGGCACACTGTTCTGCGAGGCAAATTACTGCTATGAGCTTTCGGCTGCACTGGCAACAAGGCAAAGGGAAACTTTCAGGTAGACAGAACTCGCAGGCCGCTCAGCGGGTTAAGCCAAGTGGTAAGCCAGAAGGCCTATGATCATCCAAAAGACGCTGCACAGTAAAAATAGGGTAATCCATGTTTTACGCTTCAAGTCATGGTTTTCGAGATGGCTACTCATAACGTTACCCGATAAATCAATATGTCATACTTGTTTATCGGAACATGCATCGAAACCTTTAGCAAAATGATCGTGATATGTTCTGGTACACAAAAAGGCTAACGCGGGAAAAATACAATACTGAGCAAACGGATAATTAATAGGCCATTATTCTTGCCGCAGGTTACAGTGAAAAGACGATAATAAAAAAACCCGCTGGTTGGCGGGTTAAAGGTTATGACATGGAGCGTTCTTATTCTGTGACGCGGTAAGTATGCAAGAGTAGTGTTACCGGAATATGACAGGTATGAAAAAAAGTGCCGTGAATGAGTTTACATTATTCACGTTAAACTATCAAAAAAGCAGAGATATTCACATCTGCATTAGGTGTGAAGTTACAGCAGATTTTTCTAATGGCACTTGGGTTTTTAATCATTAACTTTAGGTTTTATATTTACAATAATTCTGGTGTTTTACAATATTACGCTGAAATTAATGGCGGGTATAAATACCTACATATCATCTTCCACATGAGTCTAGATATAAATGTGACATCTTTATCGTCCTACATCATGATTAATACTGCTAAAATAAACGGCGTTAAACAAACCGCCATTGTCACTACGTTGCATAACAACTCTTATCTGCGCTGACGAGGTAATTTTTTCTTTTTTACTTCATTCATATGTTTAGCTATTGCAACGAGTGCAATAACCAATAGTATGATAATGCTGATAACCCACAACATAAGAGTTTCCATATAAAAATTTATAATTCCTTCTTTTATAAAGCATTTTTAATTTTAATACAATGCATGAGTGATTTTTTAGGAATTTACCTGTTGAGGAAATGTTATGAAAACTAATCATTAATTTATAGTTATTTTATTTACAAAATATTGTCTAACTCTTATGTTTTCCTTTGCAATATATTTTAGAAATTGTCATTCTACTGTCATATACCCGTTAGTGGCGTTATTTTTCATAAAAATCCAAACGTTGTTGCCATGTTTCGTTGGCATGATGAGTGTGCTTATGGTGTTCATCACGATGTGGTGTGAATGGGGTCGGGTAAATAAAGTGGTCGAGCATCACATGTGCTAGCCGCTTGATTTTATAGCTTGGGTAATGACATGATTTCCCGCTGCTAGGGGTACAAGTGGGAGACTTGGGGGTTACAAGAGCATGATGATAGGAATGCCAATTATCAATAACCTAGCTAAAAGCTGAATAACAACCTTAGGCCATTATTCAGTTTAAGATAATTATTTCTATATTTAAAATGTTCGAGTCGGCAACAAAAAAATTAATGAGGGAGTGCCGGCAAACGCGCAATATTGGATTTTATCACTGTAGCCGAATGATCAAACTGGCCTAGCTCCAATTCGTTTAAATTCAGTTCAATAATCTGATCGACGCCACGTTGGGTTAATATCGCCGGAACGCCGATGGCCAGGTTCTGCTTGCCATATTCACCATCCAACACACAGCTGACGGTCAGCGCCCGGTGACTGCTGGTAAACAGGTCGCGACAGATTTCGGTAATGGTTTCGCCAACCCCATATTCGGTACAGCCTTTTTGTGCATAGATTTCAAGACCTAATCGACGAGTGTGTTCACCCAATGCCGTTAAATCGAGTTCAGGTCCTTTTTTTGACCGGCTGTAATCATTAAGTGTCATACCGTAGACTGACGAGTGCGACCAGACGGGAAACTGCGTATCGCCGTGCTCACCGATAATAAAGGCATCGACGCTTTGTGGCGCGATGTCCAAATGTTCAGCCAGGATGCGCCGTAATCGGATAGTATCCAGCCATACACCGGTGCCCAATACTTGATGGCGGGGCAGGCCGGAAAGTTGCCATACCTGATAGGTGATAATGTCGCACGGGTTAGTGGCGACTAAAAATATCCCGTTGAAGCCATTTTGCATCATTTCCGGCACAATGTTGCCAACGATGCGTGCGGTGCCGTCCAGTTCATCTAACCGGTTCTGGCCGGGTTTCATGGCGCCTGCGGACACGGTAATCACCGCAATATCCACATCGGCACAATCGGTCGCCGGCCGGGTGCTGATAATGATATGACCGGACATAAAGGCCGCTGCATCGGCGAGATCTTTACGATGCCCTTCCACCAATGATGAATTAAGGTCCACCAGAATTATTTCTTGGCATATTTTTTGGTTTAGTAGCGCATAAGCTGCTGATGAACCAACATTGCCCGCGCCGATGATCATCACTTTACGTGGTTTCATTCCGCATCCTTTTATAAAGAGGAGAATCGAAAAATTTGTCCCAATGCTGAATCGCATCATGGTATGTATTAGGTATAGCAGTACTGTGAATTATTACCTAAAAAACCCAATGCTACTGATCAATCGCTAAATGGCCTGATGGTTGGAAAATAAGGATTGCATCGGTCAATAAAAACGCCTGGCGCATGGCCAGGTCGTTAGAATGTGGATGGGGCGGTTTATCTTTTATTGATCTCGGCCATTTGCAGATATAGCGGATCTGAACTGCGCGGAAATGATGCGCTCGCTTGCCTGTAGTGCGTAAGGCGCTCTCTGAAGTATTCACGCAACGCCTCTGGCTGCTCTTGCTCGACGTGAACCGCGACAACCGGCATGTTCAGCCGTTCCTTATAGGCAACGCCAGACGCGGCAATATCCACGTTGATTTTGTCTTTCTCGATTTGCGGCACATCGCCTAGATTGTAACTCATAAGGTCCTCCAGATATTTTACAGAGTATAACGCGTCAGGCTATGCAATGTTGAGTATTAATACTAATAAAAATCGCCGTTTAAATCGATTTGGTAATACATAAAAATAAATTAAAAATATAAAAAAATCTATAAATTCAATGTAATAGATTACAATGTCGTTTGGTTCTCCACAAAATTATCCTCCAATGATACCTGTGTTTTCATACAGATGTTGTGGGTAACGAACGTGGTCTTGTCGTGGGTATCTTCGTTACAAAAGCTGCTAGCTAAATCACTCCCAATCACCCCAATCACCCAATCAGCCAAATCAACGGTAGCGATAGAGATATACCTTAATAGCTTTCGGGTTGCGAGAAGGTGGCAAACGATAAAGCCTGATGAGCTGATGAGCTGATGAGCTGATGAGCTTACTCAAAAAAATGATTCGGGTGAAAGAGTGCAGCCAACGCACCTGCAGCTTGAAAGATGACGGGTATCGATAAGGTTGCAGAGCAGAATAATCATTATGTTATTTATATTATACCAAGCTTCTTTTGGGTGGAAATGGCCGTAATTGTTATCTGCATCTTAGGCATAGTAATACATCGATTATTGAAGGATGAATTCGTTGTTGTTTGGAATAGTGCATTTGGGGCGAGTCAGGCCTTGAAAAGGATGGTTGAAAAATTTATTGATGACGTCATTAATTCATTAAATGGCGTTATTGTTCATCGTGGATGAATTCAGTGCTGCATTTTTCAGAGTATAGCGACGCAGGCGATGGGTAAAATTCATGCCAATGTCTTTATTTTGAGAAAAAAGCCAGTCAGAAATTGATGTGGGTTAAGCATTTCCATATTAAAGGGTAAAACCGCGCTTTATGTTTAGCGCGATGGGACAGGCTGTTCTATAGCTAAAGGGCACCAATTTGATGCTTACCGTAAGGGTTATATTATGCCGACAATTACGCCGCCAAAAGAGGGTGATTTTATTAACTTCACTCAAGATTTTGAATTGGACTATGTTCTTGGTCATCACATGGCTCGTGATGAAAGTCAGGCTAACCGAGCCTTGCTGGTTCAGATCGGGGATGATTACAAAAAAGATAAAAAAGTCGACCGTGCAAAACATGAAAAGCCGTTCTACGACTATGTCAGAAAGCATGCGTTATTTGCCAAAATGATTTGATGATGGGCAATAATGGCAATGTGAAGCCCGCCACCGGCGGGCTTTGCTCTTTTTTAGCGTCCAAACTTTATCATTGAGCTTAATGTTTTAAACCCGATCATAAAACACATATCCCGGTTTCACATCCCATATGATCCACAAACCAGATGATCAGCCTAGCCAAAATATCATCAAAGAAGCAAAAATACAGTAGCCGCCAAACAGGTGCCACCGGTCTTGTTCCAGCCAGCGTGACAACCACCGCAGCGCTACCAGTCCAGCAATAAAGCTAAACACCATTCCCAATAGGCTGGGCGCCAGCATAGGCAACAGGCTACTTGGTGCTAAGGCTGGTGTGACGCCGGTGCTGTGGAACAATCTGAATCCCTCTTTAGCAATAACCGCCGGGGTAAGGACCACCGCCAAGGCAAAGCTGAATTCTTCAACCCGTTTGCGTGTCACGCCTAATGCCAGTCCGGTAGAAATGGTTGCACCCGAACGGGAAAAACCACGAAAGGGTAGGCAAAGTCCTTGCACCAAACCGATCACCATGGCTCGGGCGCTGGACAGTTGGCCCTGTTCATTTTCCCCCTCGTGAAAACGGGATGAAAAAATAATCAGAATACCGGCTGCAGCCAACCCCGAGGCGATAACCGTGGTATTGCCAAACAAACTCTCAATCTCAAAATTGGCGGCGTTATGGCCATAAACATGTTTAATGATGCTTTGCAGTGATAAGCCCACAACACCGGTGACGGCTGTGGCCAGAATGATGTAAAACGCATTTTGCCGGAAGGTTTTGGCGGAACTGAAATAGGTGGTGCGCCAGGTTTGCCAAAAGTAGATTATCACCGCAAACATGGTGCCGGTATGCAGCATCACCAGCAATAAGGTCATGTTGGGTGCGGTGGGATCCAGTCCCATCAGCTTTTCGGCGATGATCACATGGGCTGAACTCGATACGGGCAACAATTCAGCCAAACCCTGTACGATGGCGAGGATGACAATTTGTATAAAAGACATAGTTCACTCTTCAAAAAAGCGGCGTGCGACCGCGCCACCGTAGATGGAAAAAGTAAAGGAATAGTTACGATAGTTCATACAATTTAATAGACGGGGAGTGTATAGAATCTTTTGCCGTATTGCCGTGAAATCTATGTTACCGATCGTTTCGATTATGTGATCAGGCTCACTGTGAGCCGCCATGACGGCGAACCGCGCGAGGAAAATTAAGATATATCTCATGATATTACCGAGCACTTATGCCGCGACGACAGCCAGGAATAGGCACCACCGCAGCCCCGATGGAGAGCCACGCGCACGGGATCACGCATGTCGCGCAATACACCCGTGTCTGTGCCACTGCTACAAGGTATTAATCATCGCCAGTTGTCAGTAACGTTTTTTTATGCAAACGGCGGGATTGTCCCGCCGTATCGGCTGGTTATTACTCCAGTCGCATTATCCAGGCATCATGCTCAGTATCATACTGTTGACGAAAAAGACGGTGCTCTTTGCCGTCAAGAAACGCTGGAATGCTGGTGCCTTCATCCCAGCCATCCAGTTGTTTGCATAAATCGGGGTCGGATTGACAAGGAATACTGAGGATATTAATAATGGTACGATCCGTGCCGCAACGCAGTTCAGCGTCATTAACTTCAAAACTTCCTATTTTGACAATAGTCTTGGTCATAATAAGTCCTTTCATGAATCTTGCCAGGATGCATCCCCGGGATAGGTCATTAACCAGTGCATTAAGCGAGATAAGGCCGTTAATCTGTTTACTTACCCTGCCAGCATAGCCGCAAAGGCCGCAACTAAAGCATAGCCAAGATCACACGAAAGACTAAAAATTGACCCGATGACCGAAAACAGTGATGCACCGGGTCTACATGGAAAACAATGACGTTCATTGATTAATGTTGCTCAATCGCAGTACCCCAGTTATGCCACTCTTTTTGCTCTTCTGCATTAAGCAAAAAATGCTTGCCGGGGTGAGCTCTAGGGGCTAATGGCGTGGTCGGCGGGGTGGCAAAAGCAATGCCACCACGGATAAATTGCTGGAAGGTACCGCTTTTAATCACGCCGCCCGTCAGGCCAAACTTCAGGTCATATCCCGACGCCAGCCAGAACACGGAATTATTGCGCACTAAGTACTGGTATTGTTTACTGATGCGCAGCGTGACATACACTCTGTCCGCCAGCGATCCTAATGACAGTCCGGTGACGGTGCCGACTTCGATACCGCGGTAGAGGACTGGCGTTCCCACTTGCAGTGAGCCGGCTTCGGGTGTATCCACCACGACGCTCAGACCGTCAAGATAGCGTGAATCGGTGATCGTGGCTTCCTGTAGTTCAAAGTTACGGGTGCTCGCCCCTCGTCCGGGTTCTACGTTGATATAGGGCTGAAGTAGCGTTTCAAGATGATTAACCCCGGCGGCGGAAATTTCGGGTGTCACGACCGAAAAATGGGTACCAACCCGGGCAAAAGCCTGCACAAATTCAGGGTAGAGCACGGCTTGTGCCAATACTTCACTGCGTTCGGTGGATAATTGAAGTGTTTCTAACTGGCCGATATTGATGCCCAAATAGCGTATTGGCATTCCGGGTGTGAGCTTGCTTGCGTCGAAGGTGCGCAGTACGATCTGACTGCCTACTGCGCGCGCTGCATTTTCTGAGGCATACAGCTTACGTGTCACCCCCTTGGCTGTTATTGCACCGTCCATATTATCAAAACTAATGGCCCCTTTGAGCGCACGGTCTAAAGGCGATGCCTGTACGGAAATGCCGTTGCCGTTGATTTGTACCCTAGCGCCGCCTTCTGCCCAAAAAATACTATCAGGGGTAAGCAAATGTCGATATTGCGGATGGATATAGATATCTACATCAAAACGCTGCGCAGTAGGACGGACATCAATGATCTCTCCCACCTGAAATTTTCGGTATAAGACAATCGAACCGGTTTGAATATCCGGCAGGCTATCGGCGCTTAGCGTGAGCGTCGGTGTGGGTTTATCTCCTAGAATGCCTTGATCAGCCATTTCCCGATTACCGTATAACGGGTAATGATCGAGTGGATCGCCTTGGGTACCGGGCACCATGATAATACCGCCGTTCAGCCATTCTTGAGCACTGGTGCCGAGCACCCGCAGACCGTCTAACCCAAATTTAACGTCGATCCGGCTGTTAACGATAAATTTGCTGTTCCTATGTAAAAAATGCGCATAGTCCGGCTTGATGGCCACTTGAAGCGTGACGCCCTTGTCATTGAGTTGTCGGCTGACGACCTTTCCAATAGCAATGCCATGCAATGTCAGCGGTTGACCACTGTCGATGCCGTAACTTTGCGGAGCAAAAAGGGTAAACGTGCGAGCCCCCGGCTCTTGCAACAGCATATGATTGCTATCGAGTAGCGTAAAATGTTGCTCAGGGGGGCCGTCACCAGGAATCAATTCTAGTGTGGTGCCGCCTACCAGGCCGCTAAGATCGGTATTGCTCAGTGATAACTGAGGCGTATTCATTTCTATTCGGGTGCCGGTGCGCATCAGATCGGCAATGGACGGGTTAATGGTCAACTCACCGGTGACTTTTTTATCTTTATCCAACGCTAAGTCAGTCAACGTACCGACTTCCAGTCCCTGATATAACAGCGGGGTATGTCCTGCGCTAAGATGATCGGCCGAGGGTAAATCGAGCGTGATAATTACCCCGCGTTTACTGTGGGCCAGGTCCGGGTAGAGTACAAAATTATCATCTGAATGAGCCGGTTCGCCGTTGACCGGCGAGTCGAAAGCAATGGCACCATTCACTAATGCGGCCAGGCTTTCCATCTCCACTTTTGCGCCTTTCAGATCCACGCTGGCCTTAAATCCTGACACATTCCAGAATCGGCTTTGTTTTTTCACCAAATCGGTAAAACGACGGTCGATGAGTACGTCAATGGTTACGTTGCCTTTCTCCCGGGAAATATCATAATCATAAACCTTGCCCACCGGCAGTTTGCGGTAATAGACCAGTGAGCCGGTATTGAGCGACCCCAGATTGTCGGCATGAAGATGGACCAGTAATTCACTGGTGTTCACGCGGTATTTAGGTTGGGTATCGAGCGCGACAAAATGTTTTTGCGGGTCGCCTTTGCCCGGCATCATCCCGATGTAGTTGCCGCCCACCAGCGCGTCAAGACCAGAGATGCCGGCCAGCGATGCCTTCGGGGTAACCAGCCAGAATTGTGTGCCTTCTCGTAGCGCATCACGCATGTCATTCTTGATACTGACCTCGACCTGAATACTTTTTAGATCGTCACTGAGCTTAATGTGCTGAACAGTGCCGACGTCCACGCCCTGGTATCGAACCGGTGTCCTGCCGGCGACAATACCGTCAGCGGACATGAAATCGATAGTCACCGTTGAGCCACGTTCCTGCACAGTGCTATAGACCAGCCAGCCGGCAATCAATAACGCTATCAGCGGCAGTAACCAAAAAGGCGAGATGCGGCGTTTGTTTTTAACCGTTGCGTTAGTCGGCGTAGTCGGCGTTTGTTGCATATGCATCCCATATCAGACGGCTGTCCAACCAATTGACAGCAAGTATTGTCAGAATAACGGCGGCCCCAAAATAGAAGGCTGCCGGTCCCATAGTAAAGGCCAGCAACTGGTCTCTGTCCACTAGCGACATCGTAATAGAGATAACAAACAGATCCAGCATTGACCACCTACCGATCCAACCGACAAACCGTAGTAAGCGGATTCGGGTTTTAAGACCATGCCGGACCTCAAAGTGAATACTGATCAACAGGGTCAGTAACACGACAATCTTAATAAACGGCACCAGAATACTGGCGATAAACACCACCATCGCCACTGCGATATTATCGGCCGCCAGCGAGCCGATACCTGCTAAAATCGTACTGCCGCTACGAACACCGTTAATATAGATGATGGAAATGGGTAATAGGTTAGCCGGTAACATCAGCACCATCGCCGCGATGAGCGCCGCCCAGCATTTTTGTAGGCTCTGACGACGTCGATAGCGCAGGGGAACATGGCATCGTGGGCAGCGACCGCGTCGATCGCCAACTGAGGTATAATGACAGCCCAGGCATATCCTCAGCGCAGCGGTATTTGAACGCCGATAGACGGGATAGAGCGGGGTATGTTGGCCGGGATAGCATTTTTCCCACAGTTGGCCGATATTTAAATGTGTCAACGTTATTACGCTGCATACCGTCAAGGCAATAAATGCTGGCAAAGCCATACCCGTATTCACATCGGCGTAATCTTTTACCTTGATTGCGGCCACCGCCATGCCAATCAGGTAAATATCCAGCATTAACCACTCTTTGAGACGCTCGAGCATCAACAGTACCGGTCTAAGGTTCATTCCCAGGCGCTGGCCGAAAAAAAGATACAACAATGATGCGACCAAGGTACAGGGCGCACCGATAGTGCAAAAAGCGACCATGCTGGCCGTGATGACGTCACCCTGCATGGCCATTTGCCAAATGCCGTGAACCAATGTGGCGTTGATGACGGTACCCAGCAACCGAATGCTGATGAGCGGCTCGGCGTAAGCGAAGGGCATCAGCATGAGCATGGTTGCCGCCATTGCTGCCAGCTTATTCATGGGCCATTCATTGCCGCTGGCGACTCGGGCCTGGCAACGGGGACAAAATGCATCCTGATTTTTAGCCACATCCGGCAGTATAAAGAGCCAGTCGCATTGAGGACAACGGTGATAACGACCTGCGGGTATGGCAGATATAATGTGCAGTATTTTCATATTCCGTGATACTGGGCTCGCTCGTACTCACGCCTGCTGGCTTCACTGATATTCATTGGACAGCCACTGGCCCAATCCGTAACACCTCGGACGGGTTGCGCAAACATACCTGCTGAGACTGGCTTTGTGAAGTAATATAGGGTTAACCTTGTGGACTTGGGCATTTATTGCCTAATGCAGATAGACTGGCTATCGGCTGATATCTATCAGACTAGCTCACTTATTGGTTTTAATATGAAAAAACAACAATGCTATGCTGAATTACGACAAAACTTGACGGCGCTACTCGATGGCGAAAGTCATTTTATTGCAGCAATGGCAAATTGTAGCGCATTGCTTTACCAACACCTCGACGGAATCAATTGGGCCGGATTTTATCTCCGTCATGGTGATACACTGGTGTTGGGGCCGTTTCAGGGCAAGGTCGCTTGCGTTCGCATACCCGTGGGGAAAGGTGTGTGTGGCATGGCGGTGGAAGAAAACCGGATACAAAGGGTGAATGATGTTCACGCATTCCCCGGACATATTGCCTGTGATGCGTCCACTAATGCTGAAATAGTGCTGCCGATTTCCCTTGATGGCCGTGTTGTGGCGGTGCTGGATATCGATAGCACGATTTACCACCGCTTTGATCAGGACGACGAGGATGGCCTGAAAGCCTTGGTGGAAAGGCTTTGCCAACTTTTAAATCAGACCGATCTGCGAAGTTTTATCAATAATACTTTATATTGATAGACGGATAACGTGGCATTTGCCGATGGCGTCATTATAATGACGCCTGTTCATGCCTGCGCTGGTTGGCAAACCCGTTGTAATCAGGAAAATTCATGGAAAATCAACCCAAGTTGAACAGTAATAAAGAAGTCATCGCCTTTTTGGCCGAGCGGTTCCCACTTTGTTTCGCCGCCGAGGGCGAAGCCCGACCTTTGAAGATCGGAATTTTTGCCGATCTTGTCGCGCGAATCCAGGGGGAGGAGAGCCTGAGTAAAACGCAGTTGCGCTCAGCATTACGTCTGTATACATCGAGCTGGCGCTATCTGTACGGCATCAAGCTTGGTGCTCAGCGTGTTGATCTTGACGGCAACCCCTGCGGTGAGTTGGAAGTGCAGCATGTTGAACATGCGCGCAAGCAGTTAGAAGAAGCTAAGGCCCGGGTTCAGCAGCAACGCGCTGCCCAGCAGGCTAAAAAACGTGAAAACGGTGAAGCGCCTGCGCCTAGGCGTCCGGTTGCGGCGGTTCCATCCGAGGCCAGCGCCTCTGATAAGAACAATGCAGGCGAAACCGCAACGCCTCGCAAACCGCGGCAGGTTAACCGTCCCAGAGGCGATCGTCCGGCCCGGCCGGTGAAAACCCCGGCTCCGGCGCGCCAGGTACCCGTTACTGATATTTCAAAATTGCATATCGGCCAGGCAATTAAAGTCAAAGTGGGAAAAGACCCCATGGAAGCGACAGTAGTGGAAATCGCCAAGGAAGGGGTACGTGTGCAGCTCACTTCCGGAATGGCTTTGATAGTACGCGCAGAACACCTGCAGTTCTGATACGGAGGCCGTCCAGGGCATGAACAAATTTGTCAGAGTAACTGCACTTGCAGGGTTGTTGTTGGTGGGAGCGGCGTCGGCCAGTGACGTTAAAATCACCCGGGCCGATCAGATTCCACAACTGCGTGAAGAAGCGCAACAAGAGACAGTCAGTGAACGCGTCACCGCGCGTTTTACCCGATCTCATTATCGCCAGTTTGATCTGGATGATGCGTTTTCGGCAAAAATCTTTGATCGTTATCTCAATATGCTGGATTACAACCACAGCGTATTGCTGGCCTCGGACGTTGCACAATATGTGGATAAAAAAAACCAGCTGGATGACGAACTGAAAAACGGCAAGCTGGATATTCCGTTTGCGTTGTACAACCTGACGCAGAAAAGGCGTTTCGAGCGATATGAGTATGCCCTTGCCCAATTGGTGAAACCCATGGATTTCACCAGCAACGACACCATCGATCTCGACCGCAGCAAGGCGCCCTGGCCGAAAAATGAGGCTGAACTTAACAATCTTTGGGATGCTAAGGTCAAATATGACGCACTTAACCTCAAACTCACCGGCAAAAATGATAAAGAAATCCGCGAGATTCTGACCAAACGTTACCAGTTTGCCATACGTCGCCTGGCGCAAAGCAACAGTGAAGACGTATTTCAACTTATCATGAATGCGTTTGCCCATGAAATCGACCCGCATACCAATTACCTTTCTCCGCGCAATACCGAGCAGTTTAATACCGAGATGAGTCTGTCTCTGGAAGGGATTGGCGCGGTGTTGCAGATGGACGATGATTATACGGTCATCAATTCTCTGGTCCCGGGCGGTCCGGCGGCCAAGAGTAAATCCATTACCGTGGGCGACCGGGTGGTCGGCGTAGGTCAGACCGGTAAGCCGATGGTCGATGTGATAGGTTGGCGCCTTGATGATGTGGTTTCGCTGATTAAAGGGCCGAAGGGCAGTAAGGTGCGTTTAGAGATTCTGCCAGCCGGCAAGGGTACCAAAACCCGGATTGTCACGGTCACCCGCGAGCGTATTCGCTTAGAGGATCGTGCGGTCAAATTGACCATCAAGGACGTGGCCGGCCAGAAGGTGGGCGTGCTGGATATTCCTGGATTCTACGTCGGGTTAACCGATGACGTAAAAGTGCAGTTGCAAAAGCTACAGAAACAAAATGTCAGTAGCGTTATCATCGACCTGCGTGCCAATGGCGGTGGCGCGTTAACCGAAGCGGTGTCGTTATCCGGACTCTTTATTCCCAGTGGCCCGGTGGTCCAGGTTCGCGATAATAACGGCAAAATCCGCGAAGACAGTGATAATGACGGTATTGTTTATTACAAAGGGCCGCTGGTGGTACTGGTAGATCGCTTTAGCGCCTCGGCATCGGAAATTTTTGCCGCCGCCATGCAAGATTATGGCCGGGCTCTTATCGTCGGTGAACCAACCTTTGGTAAAGGGACAGTACAGCAGTACCGTTCTTTGAATCGGATATATGATCAAATGCTGAGACCGGATTGGCCGGCGCTGGGCTCTATTCAATATACCATTCAGAAATTTTACCGGATCAATGGTGGCAGTACACAACGTAAAGGGGTTGTCCCCGATATCATCATGCCGACCGGTGACGAGACTATCGAAACCGGAGAAAAGTTTGAGGATAACGCATTGCCTTGGGATAGCATCAATGCGGCCACTTACACCAAAACCGATAATTTGAAACCGTTCTTGCCTGAGCTGCTAAACGCGCATCAGGCGCGGATTGCCAAGGATCCGGAATTTCAATATATCGCCCAAGATATTGCACGTTTGCATGCCATGAAGGATAAGAAGAACCTGGTCTCTCTTAATCTGGTCCAGCGCGAGAAAGAGAGTCATGAGGACGATGCCATCCGTTTGCAACGCATCAATGAGCGTTTAAAACGTCAGGGTAAGAATTCTATCAAGTCCCTTGATGTTATCCCTAAGGATTATCATGAGCCTGATCCTTATCTGGATGAGACGGTGCATATCGCCCTTGATCTGGCAAAAGCAGAACATGATCAGCCAGCATCTCAGCCGGTAGCGGTTAAATAAATTCCACAGTCATTATCAAAAATAAAGGCGCCTCCAGGGGCGCCTTTTTTGTGGGCAACAGTGTCATCGGCCAAAAAAGATTAACAAAATGTAAAGTTATGTCTTTTTAGGCACTTAATGGCAAGTAAAACATTGAAAATGCCGTGCAAGCCCATACGATCTAGATAACGCATTGGGCGTTAATTTTTTGAGGAACCATACCTTTTATGATGCGCATTGCTCTTTTTCTCCTTACCAACCTGGCCGTCATGCTGGTCTTCGGGCTGGTATTGAGCCTGACGGGAATACAGTCTTCCAGCGTGACCGGATTAATGGTCATGGCCGGCCTGTTCGGCTTCGGTGGATCATTTGTTTCACTGCTGATGTCGAAATGGATGGCGCTGCGTTCGGTCGGTGGGCAGATTATCGAACAGCCGCGTAATGAAACCGAACGCTGGCTTTTGGAAACCGTGCGCCAGCAGTCCGCACAGGCGGGCATTGCCATGCCGCAGGTCGCGATTTACCAGGCGCCTGACATCAATGCTTTTGCCACCGGCGCACGTCGTGACGCCTCGTTAGTGGCGGTCAGTAGCGGGCTGCTTGACTCCATGAGCCGTGACGAAGCCCAAGCCGTTATCGCCCATGAAATAAGCCATGTGGCCAACGGCGATATGGTCACCATGACGCTAATTCAAGGGGTGGTGAACACCTTTGTGATCTTTATTTCCCGAATCCTGGCACAACTGGCCTCGGGCTTCTTGTCATCCAATCGCGATGAATCAGACAACAGCGGCGGCAATCCAATGATTTATTTTGCCGTATCGATGGTACTTGAACTGGTATTTGGCATGTTGGCCAGCACCATTACGCTGTGGTTTTCCCGCCATCGTGAATTCCATGCCGACGCCGGTTCGGCAAGGCTGGTAGGCAAGGAAAAAATGATTGCCGCCTTGCAGCGCTTGAAAACCAGCTACGAACCGCAAGAAGAGAGCAGCATGCTGGCGTTTTGCATTAACGGCAAATCCAAGGGTTTCGGGGAGTTATTCATGTCCCATCCACCGCTGGATAAACGTATTGAGGCGCTGCGTGCAGGTACCTATCTACAATAAGTATCGGCAAGTCATTCGGCCGGGTGTCCCGGCACGCTAGCGCTGGTGGGTTGTCTGGGTAATACGCAGTGAACTTACCAGCGCCGCTGCGGTGGCAAAGATCCCGGCTAACACCAGTGATGCATGGGTACCATGGGTGCCAAACAAATTTAACATCAGCGCCACCAGTGCAGCTCCAGACGTCTGACCGAATAGCCTGGCGGTGCCAAGCATACCGCTGGCACCGCCGCTACGATTCCGGGGCGCGGAGGTGATGATGGTGTGGTTGTTGGGGGACTGAAACAGGCCAAACCCCGCCCCACATAGCATCATGCGCCAAATGATGTCACCGTCCCCTGGTGATGCGGGTAACCAGGCCAGCAAGAACAGCCCCATAGCGAAGACACCCAGGCCGATAGCCCCCAACAACCCTGAATTCACCCGTCCTATCAGCCTACCCGCCAGTAGTGCCAGCAACATGGTGGCTAATGGCCAAGGGGTAAGCAACAAGCCGGTCGCCACTTCATCACGACCCAATACACTTTGCAGGTAAAAGGGCAGGGAGACCATCGCCAGCATTTGGGCGCAGAACGAAAAGATCGAGGTACACAAGGAGAGGGAGAATAAAGGGATCCGCAATAAATCTACGGGTAGCAGCGGCCAGGTCTGTGAAAGTTGGTGTCTAACGAATATTACGCCAACGATAGCCGCCAAAATCAGTTCGGCCACGATCCATTGCCCGGCGATCCGTTGTGAGAACCCGCCAAGTGCCGAAAGCAACAGTCCGAAGGTCAAGGCGTTCATCACGGCGCTGAACGTATTAAACCGCTGTCCGGTATTTTTCTGTGGGTTAATCGGCAAGAACCGATGGCCCAGATACAGCGCCAGCAGACCGATAGGGACATTGATGGCGAATAGCCATTCCCAAGAGGCGACCGCCAGCACACCTGCAGCTACCGTAGGGCCGGCGGCGGTGGAAACTGCTACCACCAGGGTATTTATCGCCATGCCGCGTCCCAACAGCCGGGTGGGATAGATAATACGTATTAACGCGGTATTGATACTCATGACCGCCGCCGCACCCAGCCCTTGAATGACCCGAGCGCTAATCAGCATCCATAGGCTGTCGGACAGGGCGCACATCAGCGACATCAAACTGAATACCGCCAGTCCACATTGGTAAACGCGCCGATAACCGTAAATATCCCCCAAGGTGGCGAAGGATAACAACGTCATAATAATAGCTAACTGGTAGGCGTTGATCACCCAGATTGAGGTTGCCGGGCTAGCATTAAGTTCGCGGGCTATGGTAGGCAAGGCTACGTTGGCGATAGCGCCGTCCAGGACTGCAATACTGATGCTCAGAACAAGCGTTGCAATAGCGTAGTAGCGTTGCGGGGTTGGAATGCCATCAGCATAATGTTGGATCATGAATATTCAATGTACCGTTAAAAGCTATATCCTAGCATTAATCCAGAATCTTATAGCTTTAAGCTAAACGAATGGATGTAATAAATTCTCTTTCTCAGGTGAAAGCCCATTGGCACGTTAATGATGATTGCGTTGAATGTCAGCTTACCTTTATACTAAAAATGACGTTCTACTTTTTTTAAAACAACACATTTCAATTCTTGCTCAGATAAGGGATGTGGCTCAATGAGCATAGTCGATATGACTGCGGCTTGAAAAAACGGGTAAATTAGGATTTTTTCACTATGGCAATGACAGATCTAGATAAGCAACCCGACTCCGTATCGTCGGTATTGAAGGTTTTCGGCATCCTACAAGCCCTGGGCGATGAGCGGGAAATTGGCATTACCGAGTTGTCACAACGGGTCATGATGTCCAAGAGTACAGTATACCGCTTTCTCCAAACGATGAAATCGCTCGGGTATGTCGCCCAGGAAGGCGAATCGGAAAAATATACCCTGACCTTGAAATTATTTGAGCTTGGCGCCAAGGCGTTACAGAATGTGGATCTGATCCGCATTGCCGATATCCAAATGCGGATTCTTTCTAATTTAACCCGCGAGACGATTCATTTGGGTTCGTTAGACGAAGACAGTATCGTTTATATCCATAAAATTGATTCAATGTATAACCTACGGATGTATTCCAGGGTAGGGCGCCGTAATCCTCTTTACAGTACCGCTATTGGCAAAGTCTTGCTGGCTTGGCGCGATCGCGATGAAGCACGGGAAATCCTTGCCGACGTAGTGTTCAAGCGCAGCACATCCCATACTGCAGCCGATGCTGCGGCTCTGCTACCCGAGCTGGATTTAGTACGCGAACAGGGATTCGGTGAGGATAATGAAGAGCAGGAAGAGGGGCTGCGTTGTATAGCAGTACCGATATTCGACCGTTTTGGTGTGGTCATCGCCGGCTTGAGTATCTCATTTCCGACGATTCGGTTCTTCGAGGAAAGTAAAAGCGGCTACGTCAGAATGCTGCATGATGCAGCCCGCACTATTTCACGGCAAATCGGCTACCAGCTTTATCCATTTTGACGCATCGCTTGTGAGTCAGGGTGATGTCGTTTGCTTGGCGGTTTCCCCTGACATCGGCGTTGGCCGTTGCTCTCGCGGCGTGCCAACGGGTTCTTGGTCCCGGTTGAAAGCGATTATAATAATTACGGTCTCATCATGTCATAAAATATGTTCTACTTTTGAATTATTATTCTGATAATTAAGCACCTTTGGTTATCTTTTGTTTAAGTTGGGCTGACTAGAATGGTGTTTGAGGCGCGCAACGGAGCAAGAGTTTTGAAGAGAAATACTACGATATCGATTTTCGTCATCTTAGTGCTTTGTCTGATACTCTGGCTGTCGGCACTGAACAGTTTTTGCGATCAGGGCGGTGATTTTTTCATTGGTGTATGTTTTGTCACCCAGTGGATGCCTTGGTAAAGGCCATTTTCCCGTTGCGCAGGACAAATCCAGCCCTAGAGTGATAAGATATCGGCTAGTTTTATCAGTGGCAAGGTCACTTTATGAACGATTTTGGATTGGATACATTGAATGTCGCCTCACTGGCGCTTTGCTTTATCGCCGTCATTATATTCTTGGCGATCTGGTATTTTTTAAACCGGGCAAGCGTAAGGGCAAACGAACAAATTGTGCTGCTTAACGAATTGCTGGAGCAGCAAAAAATGCAAACCGAACTTCTGCAGCGACTGGGGCAAGTACAAGTACAAGGACCGAGCGTAGATACTGACCAAAACGTGACTGTCACAACTGATAGCGAGCCTGTCATGTTTAAAGATTTTATCGCCGAGCGCTGATTCTTCCCTCATAATACGCCATCCCGCCAAGCGCGGCGGTGGCAGCCATCACATAATCAACCCTGCGTATTTTTTGGTGCACTCCTTGGCATATTGCCGGGTTCTTGGTGTAGTTATAGGAATAGTAACGCTGTGTTTTGGCGTGGTGACACCCCCAACGGCAGCAGAGGATAGCCGATGACCAAAAAAAATCCCTGGTACGATGCGTCGAAACCTCACCACACGCCAGAAGGATTTCGCAATGTTGAATCTGGTGAGCGTGGCGTCGGCGATTATAAAAAATGGCAGGATGAACGTAAACGATTAGGGCTGCCCAAACCACCCCAAGCCGGTTATCCGGCTTTTATCGAGCGCTGGTGTGAACCGGTTGATTTCAGCGGTACTGGCGACACTATTTGGTGGTTGGGCCATGCTTGTCTGCTGATCCGGATCGCCGGACGTTATATCTTAATCGACCCGGCGTTAGGTCCCAGAGCCTCACCGTTGTCTTTTTTTGGCCCGAAGCGCAAAACACCTCCACCGGTGTCGATTGCCGACCTGCCGCTCATCTCAGGGGTTATTTATTCCCACAATCATTATGATCATTTAGATAAGGGCACGTTGACGTGTTTGCTCAAGCGGTTCCCGGCCCTGCCGGTTATCGCGCCGTTGGGTATGGGGCATTGGCTGAAAAAACGCGGAGTCAGACATGTGACCGAGTGTGATTGGTGGGATAGCCTTGATTTGCGTGGCATTCGCGTCCATTGCGTCCCAGCGCGCCACTGGAGCATGCGTTCATATGGGGATCGAAATCGCAGCTTGTGGTGTGGTTGGGTGGTAGAAACCAAAACGTGGCGTTTTTATTTCGTTGGTGATAGCGGTTATTCCGCCGGATTAGCGGAAATAGGCAAACGGCTCGGGCCTTTCGACGTTGCGGCGTTGCCCATTGGTGCTTATGCACCAGAATGGTTCATGGGCGCGAGCCATATGAGCCCCGCTGGCGCGGTACAACTCTACCAGCAGCTAAACTGCCCGCAGGTCATCCCTATTCACTGGGGGGTATTCGAACTGGCTGATGAGGCTCTAGACGAACCCCCATTGGAACTGCAGCGCGCGTTATCCGCCGCCGGGATCGTTGAGCACCGTTTCCATCCAATGAAAATTGGCGGAAAAATGACCCTATCGTGATGTGTTGACGACATACGCTGCCGCCCTACTGTGCAACTCAAAATCTATTGGGTATGAAATGACAATATTTGTTTAAGCTATATTGGGCTCATGGTGAGCTTGAATATTTCAATTAATAATAAGCTATTTTCAGAATTTGGCCATACAGTTTTAATCCCCGAGGTTAGGCAACAAATAACGCATATACCCATGCTAACCAGCAACCGGGATAGGTATTTTATCTGATGAAAAGATAATCTGCACAATAATGGTGAGCACAAATAGCGCATAACGCCATTATCTGCCAGGGGATGTGGCGCAAATGTCCCCCCAGGCCCAGGAATGGCGCTTTTTTCGGCGGTGACGGTGTGTTTTTGTTCCAGTGCCCTGTCTCGGCGTACGATGGCGCCACTTGAGTGACGTGACGGTTACCATCACGTCTACTTTATTACCAGGATAGTCGAATAGGGTATAAGAAAAACTAACAAAATGTGAGCTAAACCTCTTGTTTTCTTTTATAAGTAAATGAATAAATATTCTCGAATATTGCATTGGACGTTAGCATGTGTTTGCGCTAAGGTTATCGATAAATGGTACAGAAATCATGACAGTGGTTAACGCTATAATCCGCCAGGTGAAACTTTCAGCGGGTAGTAGATAGTGTCGCCTCTTGAATGTAACTGAACGATTTAATTATGTGCGACATATCCGGCCCTGGTTAAAAATGGCTTGCCATTGATAACAGAGTATGTGATAACGCAATTGAGTAAAACGAGGTACAGTTCTGTATATGAATGGCATTTTCAGTAAAGAAGTTTTGCGTAAAGACGATATCGTTGCATACCGCTTCTCTGCCGATCCTAATCTTAGTGCCTCAAGCAGTAACGACTCCAGTTTGTCTCTGTCTCGCCTTAGGGCGATTTAAACACTCCAAAGGAAATATGCAAGATGGCAAAGATCAAAGGTCAAGTGAAGTGGTTCAACGAGTCTAAAGGTTTTGGTTTTATCACTCCGGCCGATGGTAGCAAAGATGTGTTTGTTCACTTCTCCGCTATTCAGGGTAACGGCTTCAAAACTCTGGCCGAAGGCCAGAATGTAGAATTCGAAATCCAGGATGGCCAGAAAGGCCCTTCAGCAGTTAACGTAACTGCTCTGTAATCCACGTTACGTCAGTAACACTCAGTCTGTTGACTGATGGATAACATGTCTTCCCCTGCCAGTCCAGAACTGGCAGGGTGTTCAATTCCCCACATTGTCATGATTCCTAAACACTGACTGCTGCGCACACTACTGCTACGCACACTCAATGTTTTTTTATCGCCCTGAACCCTATGGTAAGATAAGTAACCCTGAGTGTTGATTCCGCCCGCTGATAGTGGGATAACGTGGGTCAACGGCGCGTCTATGGCTGTTGCGACGAAAACTGGTGTACCGAAAACTGGGCTCCTGCCGCGTATTGTCTGTATTCTTGCTGGTGCTGGTCGTGCAAGTAGTACTGACAGGACTGACAGGACTGACAGGACTGATAGAACTGATAGAACTGATAGAACTGATAGAACAAATAGTGCAATGACCAATATCATCCACTGCCCTAAACCCCAAATGCTCGAGTTTATAGCGAGCAATCCCAGGCAGATCCAAGTGTCGATAGGTCGGATTGACCAGTTTGGCTGGAATGGGTAATACCGTTAAAAATTCGGACACCAGTTTTTCATCGACTTCATAACAGCACGGACCGGCTGCCGGCCCGATGACCACGACCCACTGACCGACATCATCATCCTGCGCCAGCACATCGGCAAACCTTTCGATAATGCCGGCCAGCAGTCCGCGCCAGCCAGCGTGCAGCACGGCGATGCGTTTGCCATCACGGCGGCAAAATAACAGCGGAAGGCAGTCGGCGGTCAGCACCGTCAACAGCAGACCTGGCGTCGATGTCATCAATCCATCGGCGTCACCGCAGTGTTCGCCCGGCTGTGTCACCTGGTGGACATGGGTGCCATGAACCTGTTTTTTTATCGGTAAGCTATGTTGCCAAGGCTGCAACGCTGCCGGTAGCAGCGCGGTTTTATCGCCAAAGGCATGCAAGACTCCGGGGATGCTGTCAATAAGAGAAGAGTGCGCTGTCATATCCGCCTGGTGGAAGTGGGGCAAGCATGTTTTAAAAAACCAGTTTAGCGCGCTTGCACCAGAACAAAAGATCAAAAGTGTCTCAGTGGGAATAAATTCGCGCTTTGTTGCAAAATAATAGACCTTGTAGCACTGTTTTATCCCTTATCGCGGATGGGATCAGGTTTAATGCCAGCAATCAGCATTGGCAACAAGAGGATGGCGTGAAAAAAAGTTCTGATAAGGGAAAGCAAAACTTTATCCAATGGCGTTTCGGTTTGATGTGCGTGGGTATTTCTTTAATTTTGGTGGTTCTACTCATTCGCATTGGCTGGCTGCAGGTGATCAAACCCGATAACCTGGTGGCGCAGCAAAACATGCGTTCGCTGCGGGTTGAACAAACACCGATTCCACGGGGTATGATCACCGATCGTAATGGTCAACCGTTGGCGGTCAGCGTGCCGGTGGACGCTATTTGGGCCGATCCTTATGAAGTCGCGCAAAAAGGCGGGGTGGTTATTTCGTCTCGTTGGCAGGCGTTGGCGCAAACGGTGAACATACCGCTTGATGAGTTATCCAAACGGATAAACCAAGACCCGCATATGCGGTTTATCTATCTGGCACGGCAAATCGAACCTAATGTGGCGGATTATATCAAGCAACTCAAGCTGCCCGGCATTTATTGTAAACAGGAATCGAGGCGTTTTTACCCAGCAGGGGAGACGACCGCCAATTTGGTGGGTTTTACCAATATTGACGATCAAGGTATCGAAGGGGTAGAGAAAAGTTTTAATCGCCTGTTAACCGGTGTCGCTGGCGAACGGGTTGTCAGGAAAGACCGGTTTGGCCGGGTGGTTGAGATGTTGTCATCCACCGACAGTTCGCCGGCGCATAATCTCGCGTTAAGTATCGATCTGCGGCTGCAACGTGAAACCGAAGAGGCACTGAGCAATGCGGTCGTCTTTAATAAAGCCGATTCTGGCGCCGCGGTGTTGCTGGACGTCAATACCGGCGAAATCCTGGCCATGGCGAATTATCCCACCTTCAATCCCAATAATCGCACCGGCGCCACCGAGGAAGATTTTCGCAATCGCGCCATCAGCGATATTTTTGAACCAGGCTCGACGGTCAAACCGATGGTGGTGATGACGGCATTAAAACAGGGGATCGTGACACCCAATAGCCTACTTGATACACGCCCTTATACACTCAGCGGCCATTTGATCCGCGATGTGGCCTATTATCCGCAATTAACCTTGACGGGCGTATTGCAAAAATCCAGCGATGTTGGCGTATCACGTTTGTCCTTGGCAATGCCGATCACCGCGTTGTTAAAAACCTATGAGGGATTTGGACTGGGTAAACCCACCGACTTGGGTTTGACCGGGGAGAGTTCCGGGCTAATGCCGCATCGAAAGCGCTGGAGCGAACTGGATCGAGCTACCTTTGCATTTGGTTACGGTCTCATGGTGACGCCGTTGCAGCTGGCCAGGGTCTATGCCACCATCGCTACCGACGGGATTTATCGACCTTTGTCCATAACCCGTATCGATCCGCCGGTACCGGGACAGCGCGTGATGGACCAAGCGTTAGTGCATGAAGTCAAGCATATGATGGAGAGCGTCGCGTTACCAGGCGGTGGCGGAATAAAGGCGGCAGTCCGTGGTTACCGCGTGGCAGTAAAAACCGGTACCGCCAAAAAAATCGGCCCTAATGGCCAGTACATTGATAAGTATATTGCGTATACCGCCGGTATTGCGCCCGCCAGTCGTCCGCGATTTGCCTTGGTGGTGGTGATAAATAACCCCCAGGGGGGTAAATATTATGGCGGTGCGGTATCGGCACCGGTATTTAGCACCATTATGTCGGAGGTACTGCGCATCATGAACGTTGAGCCGGATGCCTTGCCTGACCAGGGCGACCATCTGGTTCGCATCAACCGACTGAATGGGCCCGCTTCCTGACGGCGTTCAGGATAAAGCAGACTGCCGCAGACCGGGGTTTTGCGCTAAGATAGGCGCCACATTGTTTTTAGCCCGGATCCGGTTATGCCCTGTTACCAATGCCCTCTTTGCCACTTACCACTCGTACGCTCAGATAATGTCTGGTCCTGCGAGGGGCTGCACCGTTTTGACTGTGCCCGCGAAGGCTATGTCAATTTACTGCCGGTGCAATTCAAACGCAGTAAAATACCCGGCGATAATCAGGACATGATGCATTCCCGTAGAGCATTTCTCGACGCTGGGCATTATCAGCCGCTACGCGAGCGGGTGGTTGGCGCCATCTTGGCGTTACAGCCGCAGCCGACCGGTAACTGGTTGGATATCGGTTGCGGGGAAGGTTATTACACCGCAGCATTGGCTGAACTCGTTTCTCAGGGGCAGGTATACGGCCTGGACATCGCCAAGAACGCAATACGGGCAGCGGCGAGGCGGTATCCACAGGTCCGCTTCTGTGTTGCATCCAGCCAGCGCCTGCCGTTTAATGACCACGCACTGGACGGTATCCTACGCATTTACGCCCCTTGCAACCCGGCCGAAATGTTACGCACCGTTAAGCCTGGTGGGGTGGTGGTGACGGTAGCACCGGGGCCACGGCATCTTTTCCAGCTAAAAGCACAAATCTACCCACAGGTGCTGCTCCATGCGCTAAAAGATGAGCAGTTTCCCGGTTTCACCCCGGTGCTATCGGAGAGTTTGTCCTATGAGATGGATTTGTCAGGCGCCGCCGCTGCCGCCCTGCTGCAAATGACACCGTTTGCCTGGCGCGCCTCCATCGACGTTATGGCGCGACTCAGCGGATTGTCCCACTTTACCTGCGAAACAGATTTTATTATTCGGGCTTGGCGCCGGGATAGCGAATCTTATGATCCGATTATTGCGGCCTGACCGAGATGGGTATAAAGAATATTGCAGCCGATACCGATAAGGACAACCCCACCGATAATTTCGGCCTTTTTACCGAGCAGGGGGCCAATAAACCGGCCGAGTAACATCCCCAAGGTGGCCATTAGCATGGTCGCCATACCGATAATCATCGCGGTATGCACGATGTTCACTTCCAGGAATGCCAGTCCCACGCCAATCGCCATAGCATCCAGGCTGGTCGCGATGGCGGTGGTGACCAGAACCCGCAGGCTATGATGGCCGATGAGCGGCAATTCGCTGGTGGGGTGTTTGCAACCGGTCACAATCATTCTTACGCCCAGGCAGCCGAGCAACGTAAAGGCGATCCAGTGGTCCCACGCCATAACGTAGCGGCTGGCAATCAGGCCAAGTGACCAGCCGATTAACGGGGTACAGGCTTCGATAACGCCAAAGATGAGTCCGGTACGCAGTGCTTCGCGTAGCGGTGGTTTATGCAGGGTGGCGCCTTTGCCAATAGACGCAGCAAACGCATCCATGGACATGCCAAATGCCAGAATTAACGTTGAAGAAAGGTTCATCATACTTTTTGTCTCGGCTGGGGCCAGTATCCACGCTTCCCCATCTCCCAACCTAACGATGGTTATTCGTGTCTATAGTCTCGCCTACCTTCCTGGTCGTCCGCACCACGTTTTAAACTAACAACGAGTATGTTGATACGGACATTTCCGCTTAACAACAACGGAAATCGGCTACTCCCCAATGACAAGGCAACCTTACCATAATATTTCCGCCCAAAACAACAATAAAATAATAATGGTCTTTTAAATGCAAATGATATCTATTATCAATAAAATAATATAGCCAATGCTATATTAAAAATAGGCAAAAAAAGCAGCTAAGATTGTAGAAAATGTATCCATATACGCGGCGACCATACTAATACCTTATCAGTAAGAATTGTATTTATGTTAATGATTTTCTAAGAAAAACTTATAAATTGTCTCTAAGTCGTCTAATTTTCGCACTTGAATCAACAAGCGTCGTGTTTCGAGGTCAATCACCAGATAACCGTCTTCGGATAAATTCATATTCTTGATACGGTTATATTTAATAAACATATTGGCATAAAAAAAACCTTCCGATTTGAAGATTAATTTGGGTTGTCTGATATAGGCCAGATAGATTGCCATGACAATGAGAATTAATAATAATGTTGTCGTAAAGACAGTGCCGTTATTAATAATATTCTGATACACCAGAATCATCACCAGGCCAATAAAAATCATGCCGTCGACCCGACTTAACCGGCGTAACCCGATTTTTAGCTGGGTCTTGCCCTTAAGTGCCCAGTCGACGATAAACTCATCGTAGAGTGCAAATGCCAAAGCCAAAGCGATAATTATCACCAAAACCATATCGGTGAGGGACATGCTTCCTCCTGAAAAATAAACATAAAAAAACCGGGGTATTTACCCCGGTGGGTTCAACCATGTAATTCGACATCTATTGGCTATGTTATAGGCCCAGCAGCCCGATCCAATAACCGAAGATACCCAGAGCAAAGAAGCCGACGATAATCCACAGCGCATTGACCTTGCGACGCAACAGCCACATACACCCGAAGGTCAGCAGCAGCGGTACCAGGCCTGGCATCAACTGGTTGAGGATAGATTGTACCGTGGTGACGGTAGTCTGACCATCAGGTCCAGTGATGCGTGATACCACCATGGGAATATTGACATGGGTCCACTTATTGACCAGCGCCCCCATGACAAACAGCCCCAGAATGGAGGCACCCTCCGTCAGTTTCTGTAGCAAACCACCACCCATATCGCTAACGATATCGGCACCTTTGCGATAACCATAAGCCACGCCATAATAACGGGTGGCCAAACGCACGGCATTGAACAGAATAAAGAATAACAGCGGACCCAGCAAGCTGCCGCTCATGGCAATACCGGCGCCCAATGCGGCAAATACCGGTCTTACGGTACCCCAGAATATCGGGTCGCCGACACCGGCTAACGGCCCCATCAACCCGACTTTAAGGCCGTTGATGGCCGCATCGTCGATGGGAGCACCGTTGGCGCGTTGTTCTTCCAGCGCCATGGTCACACCTAATACCGGAGCGGCCACATAAGGATGGGTATTAAAAAATTCCAGGTGACGTCTAATCGCCTGTTTGCGATCTTCGTTGTTCTCAGGGTACAGGCGACGGATCACCGGCACCATGGAGAAACAAAAACCTAACGCCTGCATACGTTCAAAGTTCCATGATCCCTGAAAAAGGTTCGAGCGAATAAAGACCGCGCGCACGTCGCCGGGAGTCAGTTTCTTTTGACCAGTAGTTTCGACCATTTCTCTCACCTTTTAATCAAGTTCATTATCAAGATCGTTAGTGCCCTGGGACGGGCCGCCATTACCACCCGAGGTGCGATTGTATTTCGGGCTTAACTGGATATAAAGGACTGCCATGACCACACCAATCACACCCAAGGAAACCAGGTTGAAATTGGTGAAGGCCGCGGTAACAAAACCCAGGTAGAAGAATGGCATCAGGTAGCCAGCGCGCATCATGTTGATGACCATCGCATAACCCACTACCACGATCATACCACCGGCGATATTCAGACCGTTGGTCACCACTTCCGGAATGGAACTCAGCAGCGAATGGACGGCGTCGGTCCCGACGGAAACCGCGACGATCACGGCCGGAATCGCAATACGCATGGCCTGCAATAACAACGCACTCACGTGTATCCAGCTGATGGCGCTGAGGTTGCCGTTTTCTGCGGCTTTATCCGCGGCGTGCTGGAAAGCAACGGTAATGGTACGCACGATAATGGTCAGTACCTGTCCTGCGGCGGCCAGCGGTATGGCCAGGGCAATACCGGCACCCACACTTTGATTACCGGCAATAACCAGAATGGTTGAAATAATCGAGGCCAAGGCGGCATCGGGTGCCACGGCAGCGCCGATGTTCATCCAGCCCAGTGCAATCATCTCCAACGTACCGCCGATGATGATACCGGTTTTCATATCGCCCAAAACTATGCCGATTAATGTACAGGCGACCAGCGGACGGTGGAACTGAAACTCATCGAGGATAGAACCCATGCCTGCAATACAGGCCACTAAAAAAATCAGCACAATTTGAAGCGTGGTGATCTCCATTGTACTTCTCCTATGACAAACGTAAGAAAGCGGTAAATCAATATGTTACGTAAATTTAAGCGCTCTTGAGTGTGTAAGTTCTGATCGGCAACGTTACTTGCCAAGTTTATTAATTAAATCCATCATTTTTAGTGGCGTGTCTGAAGAAACCTTGCGGACTTCAAGTTCGATTCCCCTGTCATTTAATTTATGAAACGCGGCAATATCATTTTCATCTACTGACACTGCATTGTTCACCTGGGTTTTACCTTGGCGAAATGCCATACCACCAATATTCACCGTGGTAATTTTTACTCCGCCTGCCACAACACGTTCGACATCGGTCGGGTTGGTAAATAAAAACATCACGCGATCTTTAGCGTACGCCGGGTTGTCGTAAACGCGGATGGCCTTGGCGACATCAACCACGTGAGCGGTAACGCCCGGAGGTGCGACCTGGGTCAACAAGGTTTTGCGCACGGTATCGGCGGCGACTTCGTCACTGACCACGATAATGCGTTTAACGTTGGTTTCTTTGGTCCAGCGGGTGGCGACTTGGCCATGGATCAGACGATCATCAATCCGTGCCAGACCGATGGTCATGTGTTCACCCGCATTTGGATGGGCGGCGGCAGGCGCTTTTGCGACCACCGGTGCCGCTTTGGCGGTTGTTTCTTCCGGTGCTTCTGGCGCTTTTAACGCCTTAACGCCGGCACGTCCGGTTTCTACTGCAATGCTGACCAATTCAGCAAACCCCGGATTGTCATCGCGGGCCATAAAGGTCTCTGCCAGCATGGGGATATTAACGCCGGTAACGACTTCATAATGATCTTTATCTACTGCAATGCGACTGGCAGCGTTGAATGGACTGCCTCCCCAGGTGTCCACCAGAAATAACACACCTTCCTTGGTATCAAGTTCCGCTAGGCGTGCAGTATACTTTTCAATCAGTGTCTCAGCATTTTCACCGGGTATAAAATCAATCCAAGCGACATTTTTCTGGTCGCCTAATATCATTTCCGCGGTTTTAAGCAATTGCTCCGCCGCTGACCCGTGAGTGCCAATTATGATAGCAATACTCACTGATACCTCCTATGTTAACAAATGGGTTAAGCGGTCAAACACCCTGACATTTGAATGTCTTAAGTGGGAAGAAAGCTCGCTTAGCCAGGGTAAAATTCGCCACCCTGTTTGATGTCCGCGTTGTTAGTTGAATCGATTCATGCAAACTAAACGATTCAAATACGGTTAAACGCGATTTATTTTAGTGTGTAAAAAAATAAAAATTGTGACGACGCTCAGCTATTTGCGTATGAAGAACTCAATTAGCACACAAACCATTGTAGATGACTCTTATTGCACCTTGTAGGCAAAAAAATTTATGCGTCGCAATATTTACCTGTTAGAGTGAGCAGTGTTGATGAAACAGGAGTGAAGGGCCGCAGCCCCCCGTATGGACTGTCACCGAAAAAACAACATCCCCGATTTTTATTTGTTAACGTTATTGATCCCGATCCCCTCGGCGTTTTTCGCCGTTTCCCTGCGATACCTCAATGTGGGCCTGTTTGGCCGAACAACGGCCTTTGTGATGCGTAAACCCGCGAGCCTCACTTTTTTTTGTCTTCTCGGCCCAGTGTGGGATTTTCACGCATCATTTGCGAGGTATCGCCGCGCAGGTGATGGGCAGGCGATCGTGGGTCATCAGATCTGTTTTGCATGGTTATTACCCTGGAGCATTGAATGGAATTCTTAATGGACCCGACCTTGTGGGTGGGCCTGCTGACCCTGGTCTTGCTGGAAATCGTCTTGGGCATCGATAATCTGGTGTTTATCGCCATTCTGGCGGAGAAAGTGCCACCCAGACAGCGCGACAAGGCACGGGTTATTGGCTTGGCGCTGGCGCTGCTGATGCGCTTGGGGCTGCTGTCGTTGATCTCATGGATGGTGACGCTGACCAAACCGCTGGTCACGCTTGGGGATTTTAGCTTTTCCGGCCGCGACCTGATTCTGTTGTTGGGCGGCTTGTTTTTGCTGTTCAAGGCCACCACGGAACTGCATGAGCGTCTGGAAAATCGTGACATACATAATAACGCCGAACGCGCCTACGCCAGTTTCTGGGTCGTCGTGGTCCAGATTGTTATTCTGGATGCGGTGTTCTCCTTGGATGCCGTCATTACCGCCGTGGGGATGGTCAACAACCTGGCGGTAATGATGACCGCAGTCGTGATTGCCATGGGCATCATGCTGCTGGCGTCCAAGGCATTGACCCGCTTTGTGAATGCGCATCCCACCGTGGTCGTGCTGTGCCTCAGCTTTTTGCTGATGATTGGTTTGAGTTTGATAGCTGAAGGTTTTGGCTTCCACATTCCCAAAGGGTATCTGTACGCGGCCATCGGCTTCTCGGTGATCATCGAATTTTTTAACCAGATTGCGCGGCGCAATTTTTTGAAAAACCAGTCACGTGGCCCGATTAGGCAACGTACCGCCGAGGCCATTATGCGACTAATGGGCGGCGCAAAATCTCGGCAGCAGGGCGAACCGGCTTCAACCGACATTCCTAAGGAACAAGAGTTTGCGGATGAAGAACGTTATATGATCACTGGCGTGTTGTCTTTGGCATCACGCTCTTTGCGCAGTGTGATGACGCCACGTAATGAAATCTCCTGGGTCGATTGCCGGGAGCAACGGGCAGATCTGCGTGCTGCGCTACTCACTACGCCGCACAGCATGTTTCCGGTTTGCGACGGTGAGCTGGATCAACTGATCGGTATTGTCCGCGCCAAGGATTTGATGGTTGTGCTGGATCAGGGGGATGATGTTCGGGCCTATGCGGAGAAAAATCCGGCTATTGTGGTACCGGAGACGCTGGATGTGCTCAACGTGTTAAGTGTTTTGCGGCGCGCGCGCGGCAGCCTGGTGGTGGTGTCTAATGAGTTTGGCGTCATCCAGGGGTTGGTCACACCGCTTGACGTGTTGGAAGCCATCGCTGGAGAATTTCCCGATGAAGATGAAACCCCCGATATTGTGGTCGAACCGGACGGCTGGTTGGCCAAAGGGGGGACGGATTTACATGCGCTGCAGCAGGCGCTAGACAGCTATGAACTGATTCAACATCATACCAATGCGGCGTCACTGGCCGGCATGCTATTGGCTGAACGGGATACGTTGCCGGTGGTAGGGGAAGTGATTGAACTGGAACCGTGGCGTTTTACCATCTTGCAGATGCATGAATACCGCATTGAGCTGGTGCGAATTGAGCGGATTAGCCCAGTGGAAAGTGAGGCAGACGAGTAAGACTCACCGATCTGGTGAATCAGAAGGTACTCATTGCCCCACAACAAAACCTGCACCGGATGACCATCAACTCAATCGCACTGCACCTTAATAGCCAAACCACCGCGTGAAGTTTCGCGGTATTTGGCATTCATGTCCTTACCGGTCTCGTACATGGTTTCAATCACCTTATCCAGCGACACCCGCGGAGCGCTGGTGCGTCGCAGCGCCATGCGCGAGGAATTGATGGCCTTGACCGAGGCTATGGCGTTGCGTTCAATACACGGCACCTGCACTTGGCCTGCCACCGGGTCGCAGGTCAGCCCCAAATTGTGCTCCATGCCGATTTCCGCCGCCACGCAGACCTGCTCGGGGCTGCCGCCCATCAGTTCGGTCAGTCCGGCGGCTGCCATGGAGCAGGCCACGCCCACTTCGCCTTGGCAGCCGACCTCGGCCCCGGAAATTGAGGCGTTAAGTTTGTATAGAATACCTATAGCGCCGCAGGCCAGGAAGTACTGCAGATAAATGGCGGGGGTGACCGGTTCGATAAAATGATCATAATAGGCCAGCACCGCCGGCACAATGCCGCAGGCGCCGTTGGTTGGGGCGGTGACGACCCGCCCACCAGCGGCGTTCTCTTCATTCACCGCCAATGCAAACATATTGACCCAATCGATCACGATCATGGGATCAGTATTGTTTTTGTCTGACGAGACCAACATACGCCGCAGTGCAGCGGCGCGGCGCGGTACCCGCAGCGGGCCTGGCAGCACGCCTTCGGTATTCAGACCGCGGTCGATACAGGCGCGCATGGTCTGCCAGATATCAGCAAAGTAGCTGTCAATCTCGTCACGTCCGTGCAATGCCAGCTCATTAAGCAGTACCAGCCCGGACAGTGAGAGGCCGGTTTCTTTGCAATGATCGAGCAGTTGTTGGGCGCTGGCAAAAGGATGCGGTACGTTAACTCGGTTTATTACCGGCTGACCGAAATGCGCTTCATCCACGATAAAACCGCCGCCCACAGAGTAATAGGTCTGGCTGTAGAGTCGCTGATCTGCGGCGAAGGCATGGATGCGCATGGCATTTTCATGTAAAGACAGGTAATCGCTATGGAACACCATGCCGCCTTCTCGCGGGAAGTCAACCTCATGGGGGCCACCGGCTAGCATCAGTCGCTCGCGCTGTTCAACATCACGAATAAATGCCGGGATCGCATTGATGTCCACTGTGTCGGGACGATTACCCGCCAGACCCAGGATAATGGCAATGTCGGTATGATGTCCCTTGCCGGTCAGCGATAATGAGCCGTACACATCAACGACGACACGGGTAACACGGTCAAGCAGTTGTCGTTCCACGAGATCATCCGCGAATTGTTTACCGGCTTTCATGGGCCCAACGGTATGGGAACTAGACGGGCCGATGCCGATTTTAAACATCTCGAAAACGCTAAGCACGGTAACTCTCCTAAAACGTATAAATGATGCATACCTGATGGTAATGCCGTTAAGTGTAATAACCTGCCCCAAGCTGAGCGTGTGCACGCTGCATGAAATAAATAAATCAGGTTTATAAAACACCAATATATATTATGTATGTATATTATATTCTGTTTTTTTCTTATTGGCGGAATATTCTAACGACAATTTGATTTTTTGAAAGGACTTTATTGCTGTGTGATAATAAAAGTATAGGTCATGATTTTAATGATGAATCTGTTCACCTAATCGATACAGGATCTGGGCGGTCATACCCCACACCATATGGCTTTGATACCATGAGAAATAGACCCGCAGGGTTTTGGCATTCCGCTGTATTTGCAACGGGGTATAACTGGCTAGGGTCAGTGCCTGATGCAATGGAATTTCAAAAATTTCTGAAACTTCATCGCGGCTAGCGTGAAAGGATGTTCCGCTGTCCAGCAGCCCGATAATGGGCGTGACCTGAAAACCACTGTTGCTGTCCACCGGTGGCAGTTGGCCTAAAATCCTCACCGCATTGCTGGGAATCGATACCTCTTCTTGTGCCTCGCGTAAGGCGGTGGCAATCAGTGAGTCATCCCCTGGGTCCGCAGAACCGCCGGGAAACGCCACCTGACCGGCGTGTTTGCGCAGCGAGCTGGCGCGCCGAGTGAGCAGTACGGTGGGGGTCTGATGACAAATAATCGGGATCAGCACCGCCGCCTGGCGTAGATTGCGCGATGGCGGATAATTACCCGGTGGCTGCAATTGAAAACGGGCGATAAACTCAGCTAACGCCAGGGTATTATTTTTATTTTTCATGGGTGCGATCCAGCGACATTATTCATCGGTGTTTAACTCAGCCAACAGCGGCAGAATTTTGGCCACTTTATCCAGGGTTTCCTGGTATTCCGCTTGCTCCTCGCTATCGGCCACGATACCGCCGCCGGCCCAGCAGTGAATATACCCCCGCTCGGTCAGCAGTGTGCGGATGGCAATATTGCTATCGACGGTGCCACACAGGCTAAGGTAACCGATGCTTCCACACCAGGCATTACGGCGCTGGGGTTCAAGTTGGTCGATGAGTGTCATGGCTTTTACCTTTGGCGCGCCGGTAATGGAACCGCCGGGAAAGCAGGCGCGCAACAGCTCACACGAAGAGCGGTTGTCGGGCAACCGGGCGGTAATGGTGCTTACCATATGGTACACCGCCGGGAATTTTTCGATTTTGAATAATTCGGGAACCTGTACACTGCCCGGTACCGCAAGACGGCCGATATCATTACGCAATAAATCCACAATCATCAGATTTTCCGCTCGATCTTTTTCCGAATCCGCCAACTTTTGCGCCTGCAGGCGATCTGCTGCCGGATCGGCCAGCCGCGGCAACGTACCTTTGATGGGGCGGGTTTGAATCTCTCGCTGGCAAATACGCAGGAATCGCTCCGGCGACAAACTTAACACTGTCTGCTCAGACAAGCGCATAAACGCGGAAAACGGGGCGCCGTTGTCTGCCAGCAGGCAAAGGAATGCTTGCCATTCATCCCCCGAGTAGGTGGTGCTAAACCGCTGGGCCAGGCAAATTTGGTAACAATCGCCGGCTTGCAAATGCTGCTGGATGCGGCGGAATTTCTCTCCGTATTCGCTGCGGGTCATATTCGCTTGCCAGGGGCGAGTTAAGTGAAATGGCGGGCATTGGGTAATAGGTCCAACGGCCATTAACCTTTTGAGCAACGGTGCCGGATCGCTATAGCTCACCAACGTCAGTCGTTTAAGCCGGTGGTCGGCGATAACCGCCCACGTGTAGATGCCTATGGCCATGTCGGCCAGTGCCAGATCCGCATGGGCATGGTTGGGCAACACTTCAATTCGTCGCCCTAAATCGTAGCCGAACAGGCCAAGAGCGCCACCGAGAAACGGCAGATCCTCCCGAGCGTCGGGATGGCAACCCAGGCGGTCGAGCTGCTGTTGCACCAGGGTAAAGGGATCCTCTGGACTATGGCGCGATATGCCGTTGCCGCAGATATGGGTATCTGCACCCTGGGTGAGCAAGGTGACCGTTGGTTCCGCTACCATGATATCGAAACGGCTGTCCTGGTGTTCAGCATGCCCCGAATGGAGTAGAGCAGACCACGGCTGCGAGGCAAAGGGGGCGAATAGCGCCATGAGGGCATCGCGTTGATAGGGTAAAACGCTCAGGTGTGGCTGCCTTTGCTGCATATAAATTCACAAGATCCAGAACAATTGACGATGAAAAGAACGGCCAGCGAAACGCGCAGGACCTGGAGACAAGAATAATAACGGCTCCAGTGGCTAACATAAAGCGCATTGATTGGCGTGTCTCACGCCGGCGTGAGACAATGACCCGCCGATAAGCCTACTGGAGAAAAATCATGCTGACTGATATGCCTGCGTTGAATCACCAACAACAGCAAGAGGCCGTTGAGCGCATTCAGGCGCTGATGTCTGAGGGAATGAGTAGCGGTGAGGCCATCCGGTTGGTTTCCAGCGAAATTCGCGCCAATCATACGGGTGAACGGGTATCGATACGCTGGGATGACGATGACGATGACGATGATGAGGATGAGGATCAGGAACGTGATCGACCCGATGCCGCCGGGCAGGATGATGAGGTTTTTGACGATGACGATGAAGAGGGTGCGATCTAGACGGCATCCCGCCCAGCGCTCAGCGGCTTTCGGCGGGAGACGCGACCTGGCCAGATTTAGATTGCTGCGATGATCTTGATTTCGACTTTATAGCGTGGATTCATCAGGCGCGCTTCCACGGTGCAGCGTACCGGGGCGTTACCCGGCACTACCCAGGCGTTCCAGGCAGCATTCATCGCGGCAAAGTCATCGCCATCGGCAAGAAATACTGTGACATCTAATAGGCGGGTTTTATTGGACCCCACCCGTTTTAATAACCGATCAATGATGGCGAGCGCATCGGCCGTTTGTTCAGTGGCATCGGCGTCGAGGTTCTCCGGCACGCTGGTGTAATAGACGGTCTGATTATGGACTACCGCCTCGGACATTCTGGCACCGGCATCGATACGTTCGATGGTCATGTGATCCTTGCCGCTACGTTCATGGGGCATTCTGTCATTGGTCATGTTAATTCGCCTGAGGCCTTACTGAAAAAAAAACAGCATAACATAGGCGGGTTTTAAGCGACCAGCCGAGTAGCAAAATCCTCGAGATGACATCCATTAACGGCAACCGTAGCAAGGGTAGAACGAGTGACTGACGATTTTGCGCCACAAGGCGCGTTGGCCAAGGCCATTACCGGTTTCAAACCGCGCGAGTCTCAGCGTCAAATGGCCGACGCCATCCGCGAGGCCATCTCCTTAAAGCAGCCGCTGGTGGTGGAGGCCGGCACCGGTACCGGAAAAACCTATGCGTATTTGGTACCGGCGTTGCGATCCAAACAAAAAGTCATTATATCCACTGGTTCCAAAGCGTTGCAGGACCAGCTTTACGCCCGTGATTTGCCCAAAGTGGCTGAAGCATTGGCTTACAGAGGCCAGGTAGCCTTGTTAAAGGGGCGCTCAAATTACCTGTGTCTGGAGCGTTTGGAGCAGCAAACCCTGGCCGGTGGCAATCAGGCTCCGGAAACTCAGGTTGAACTGGTGGGCGTGCGCGGCTGGTCTTCGCGCACGGTGGATGGCGATATCGCGAACTGTACCGGTATCGCCGAAGACAGCCCGGTATGGCCACTGGTGACCAGCACCAATGACAACTGCCTTGGCGGCGATTGCCCATTGTATAAAGACTGTTTTGTGGTAAAGGCGCGGCGCAATGCCATGGAAGCCGATGTGATCGTGGTGAACCACCACCTGTTCCTGGCCGATATGGTGGTGAAGGAAGGTGGCTTCGGGGAATTGATCCCCACCGGTGATGTGATGATTTTTGATGAGGCGCATCAGCTACCGGATATTGCCAGCCAGTATTTTGGCCAGCAGTTGACCAGCCGTCAGTTAATGGATTTGGCCAAGGACTTGACGCTGGCCTATCGCACCGATGTGCGTGATATGGCGCAACTGCAAAAAAGTGCCGATCGGCTGGCCCAAAGTACCCAGGATTTTCGCTTGGCATTAGGCGAACCGGGTTTTCGTGGCAACCTGCGCGAGGTACTGGCACAACCGTCATTGCAACGCGCCTTACTCTTGCTCGATGATGCCCTGGAGTTGTGCCACGACGTGGCTAAACTGGCGTTGGGGCGTTCGGCGTTACTGGATGCGGCGTTTGAACGGGCGGCGCTGTATCGCGAGCGCCTCAAACGGCTGAAAAATGTTCAGGAGCCCGGCTTCAGTTATTGGTTCGAATGTAACTCGCGATATTTTGTGCTGGCGTTGACACCACTCTCCGTGTCGTCACGGTTTCGCGAGGTGATGGGCGAAAAAGCAGGCACCTGGATATTTACATCGGCGACACTTTCCGTCAACGATCGGCTGGAGCATTTCACCCAGCGTATCGGATTGGAGGACGCGAAAACCTTGCTGTTACCCAGCCCATTTGATTATGCCACCCAGGCGCTGCTTTGCGTGCCGCGTTTTTTACCTGAACCTAATCAGCGAGGCATTGCGGTGCAACTGGCGCGCATGCTGCTGCCGGTGATCATTGCTAACCGGGGACGCTGTTTTTTCCTCTGTACATCCCATCAAATGATGCGGGATTTGGCGGCTGAATTCCGCGCCTCGCTAACGCTTCCGGTGCTACTGCAGGGCGAAACCAGCAAACGGCAATTACTGGAACAATTTGTTACCGCCGGCAACGCCCTCTTGGTGGCCACCAACAGTTTTTGGGAAGGAGTAGACGTACGCGGTGATGCGTTATCCTGCGTCATCATCGACAAGTTGCCCTTTACCTCCCCGGACGATCCGCTATTAAAAGCACGCAGTGAAGATTGCCAACTGCGTGGGGGCGATCCCTTCGCCGACGTTCAGATCCCCGAAGCGGTGATTGCCCTTAAGCAGGGGGTTGGCCGGTTAATCCGCGACAGCGATGATCGAGGGGTGCTGATTATCTGCGATCAACGCCTGGTCACGCGGCCTTATGGACAGATTTTCTTGAAAAGCCTGCCCCCGGCGCCTCGGACGCGTTCGTTGCAGCGGGCCATTGATTTCCTGCAGGCACGCTGAGGCCTTAGCGCGCCACGTTGGCAGGTGAGCGTGGCGATCACGCATGGGACACTGCCTGGGCATATCCCTTTGCCGGATCGGGTGTGTTATGATGCCCCTCTATTTTGGCGATATTTTTCCCCGCCTGAGGTTTGGCATGTCTACGCGAATTTTAGCCCTTGATACCGCAACCGAAGCGTGTTCTGCGGCGCTTTGGATTGATGGTGAAATCAGCGAACGTTACGACGTTTGTCCCCGAGAACACACTCAACGTATCCTGCCCATGGTCGATAGCCTGCTGAGCGCAGCCGGCATCGAACTCAAGCAGCTTGATGCGTTGGCCTATGGTCGCGGTCCCGGTAGTTTCACCGGTGTACGCATCGGCATTGGTATTGCCCAGGGCCTGGCATTGGGTGCCGGGCTGCCGATGATGGGGATTTCGACCCTGGCGGCACTGGCGCAAGGGGCTTGGCGCCGGACTGGCGCGGCGCGGGTCTTATGCGCTATTGACGCCCGTATGGGGGAAGTCTACTGGGCGCAGTATTGCCGGCAAAACGACGGCACTTGGCTCGGAGAAGAGAGTGAGCAGGTGATCAAACCGTCCGAACTCGCGCCTAAGGTCGCCGGACTACGCGGCGCATGGGCCCGGGCCGGCACCGGATGGGAAACCTATCCCGATCTGGTTGTAAACGCCGACGTTGGGCTGGTTGCTGGCGAGACGACGCTGCCGGCGGCGGCGGATATGCTGCCATTGGCAGTGCGCCGCTGGCTGGACGGCGGAGCACAGGCGGTAGAACTGACCGTACCTACCTATTTACGCAATGAAGTCGCATGGAAAAAATTGCCCGGACGCGAATAAACGACAACGTCCCGTTTTTGCGGCAGGTCAGCGGAAGGTCAAAGGCAGTGTGGCAGCGACGGTCGTTATCATCCTTCTGCGACCCACGGGCATCAGCGTGAAAGGCAACTATAATTATCGGTACCCTGATAATGATTTTCGGATCCGAGCAGCATGGGGAATAGGGCAATGATGGGCAATATAGGAACAGTGCGCGCGATGTTCAAAGTAACCCGCGTCACTCGCGGTTGTCGCCGGGGAGGGATGGGCATGGGATTGGCTCTTATCCTCGCGCTGTCGGGTTGTGCTACCGTGCCGCAAGCGGTGCGCGGTACCTCGGCTACCCCCCAGCAGGATTTGGTGAGGGTGCTGAACGCGCCTTCACTCTACGTTGGTCAGGAAGCCCGCTTTGGCGGCAAGGTGGTGAAGGTGACTAACCTGCCTGGTCGTACCCGCCTAGAGATTACCAGTGTAGGCCTTGATGACTCCGCTCGCCCACAGATGCATCTACAGTCTGATGGCCGCATTGTTGCTTACGTCAACGGCTTCCTTGAACCTGCGGATTTCGACCATCAGTGGGTAACGGTGGTGGGGCCCATTGTCGGCACCGAGCAGGGTACCATCGGCCAGACACATTATACTTTTGTGGTGATTCGCGCCGAGGGTTATAAACGTTGGCAACTGGTGCGCCAGATTGTGGCACCCATGGGGCCGCCTATGTCTCCTTGGGGTTGGGACGGACGTTATGGGCGCGGTTGGGGACCGGATTTCGGCATGGGTTACGGCTACGGCAACGCCGAAGTAGAAAACGTACTCGAATAGTTGCCTGACAGGCCATGGGAAACCACTATGAACACATCAGACGATACCGGTCGGGCCATGGAACGTATTTGGACCGGCCGCTACCCCGCCGATGTCCCGGTGGAGATCAACCCCGATCACTATTCCTCCCTAAGTGAACTCTTGGATAATGCGGTGCAGCGTTTCGCCGACCTGCCTGCGTTCATTCATCTCGGCCAGGCGTTGACCTTCCGTCAGTTGGATAAACAAAGCCGAGAGTTTGCTGCGTATTTACAGCAAGGCTTGCTGCTCAAACCGGGAGACCGTGTTGCACTGATGATGCCTAATGCGCAACAATATCCAGTGGCGTTGTTCGGCATCTTGCGCGCTGGCATGGTGGTGGTGAATATTAACCCCCTTTATACGCCGGCGGAGTTAAAGCACCAGCTACTCGATAGCGGGGCCAGTGCGATTGTGATTATGGCCAATTTTGCCCATACTCTGGAACAGGTCGCTCAGGAAATTCCCGTCGGTCATGTGATTTTGACCCAATTAGGTGACCATTTCCGCTGGTCTAAACGTCTGGCCATTCATTTTGTGCTGAAATATATCAAACGCAAACAGCCGGCGTTCCGTCTGCCGGGTGCGATCTCTTATCGGCATTTACTCCGCCAGGGGCGCCAAATGCGCTTTACCCAACCTGATATTGCCCCCGGGGATTTGGCCTTCTTGCAATACACCGGCGGCACCACCGGCCCGTCGAAAGGCGCCATGCTGACCCACCGCAATATGCTGGCTAATTTGGAACAGGCTAAGGCTGCATATGGGCCCATTCTCCACCTCGGTGCCGAACTGATGGTCACCGCGCTGCCGCTATATCATATATTTGCGTTGATGGTGAACTGTCTATTGTTCGTGGAAATGGGCGGATGCAATTTGCTCATCACCAACCCACGGGATCTGCCCGCGATGGTAAAGCAAATGCGTCGTAACAGGTTTACCGCCATTTCTGGGGTGAATACCCTATTTAATGCGTTATTACATAACCCGGCTTTTCGTCAGCTCGATTTTTCGTCGTTGCACCTCTCTGTAGGCGGGGGAATGTCGCTGCAGCCATCGGTAGCGGACGAGTGGCAGGCCCTGACGGGTAAACATTTACTTGAAGGTTATGGGCTGACCGAGTGCTCACCGTTGGTGTGTGGCAATCCCTATAACCTAAAGCAGTTCAGCGGCAGTATTGGTTTGCCAATACCCTCGACAGATATCCGTCTGGTGGATGCCCAGGGCCACGATGTACTCCCCGGGCAGCCCGGCGAGCTGTTGGTGCGCGGGCCACAGGTGATGGTGGGGTATTGGCAGCAACCGCAGGCGACCGCCGATGCGCTTAAAGACGGCTGGCTTTCTACCGGCGATATCGTTACAGTGGATCAACAAGGCTTTGTCCGCATCGTGGATCGCAAAAAAGACATCATTCTGGTATCCGGATTTAATGTCTTTCCTAATGAAGTTGAAGATGTCGTCGCGCGGCATCCTAAAGTTTTGGAAGCGGCGGTAATAGGCGTTCCCAGCGATGATTCAGGCGAAGCGGTTAAAATCTTCGTGGTAAAAAAAGAGCCTTCCCTGACCCGCGATGAACTCCTCCACCACTGCCGGCAGTACCTGACCGGTTATAAAGTGCCAAAACTGGTGGAGTTCCGCGACGAACTACCCAAATCCAATGTCGGTAAAATCCTGCGCAAACAGTTGCGCCATGAGAACCGGTATACTTTCCCCCGGTAAATCCATTTTTTGCCGCCAGACAACATCAAGAGACTGCAGTGTCAAACTACCAATTAATTACCAACGACGACGATTTACAGCAACTGTGCGAACGTGCCCGCCAACATCCCCAGGTTGCACTGGACACGGAGTTTGTTCGAACCCGCACTTATTACCCCCAATTAGGGTTAATCCAATTATTTGATGGCGAGACGTTGTCGCTCATCGACCCGCTGGCGATTGGCGAGTGGCAACCGTTTAGGGAGCTGTTGGCTGACCAGACGGTGGTGAAGATTCTTCACGCCTGCAGCGAGGATCTTGAAGTGTTTTTACACTCTTTTGGTCAAATGCCGATACCGATGATCGACACCCAGGTGCTTGCGGCATTTAACGGTCGACCACTGTCATGTGGTTTTGCCATGCTGGTGGCGGAATACCAACAGGTGATCCTGGACAAAAGCGAATCGCGTACCGATTGGCTGGCTCGGCCACTGAGTCTAAAGCAGTGTGACTATGCCGCAGCTGACGTTTATTGGTTGTTACCGATGGCCGGCCAATTGATTCAACAGACCGAGCAAGCTGGCTGGACCTTGGCGGCTGGGTTGGAATGTGCTGCCCTTTGTCAGCGCCGCCAGGAGATTGTAGACCCCGAACTTGCCTACCGTGAAATCGGTAACGCCTGGCAATTGCGGAGCCGGCAGTTGGCTTGTCTGCAGAAATTGGCCTCTTGGCGCCTGCGTAAAGCCCGCGAGCGGGATATGGCGGTCAATTTTGTGGTGCGTGAGGAAAATCTTTGGCAGGTAGCGAGGTATATGCCGGATTCGCTAGGGGAATTGGATAAACTGGGTCTGAGTGGGCCGGAGATTCGTTACCATGGCAAACAACTGTTGATCCTGGTGCAGGAAGCGGAGGCGGTGCCTGAGGATGCGCTACCTGAGCCGGTGGTTAATCTGATCGATCACCCAGGTTATCGCACACTGTTTAAAACCATCAAGGAACATATTGCCACGGCCAGTGATCAATCCGGACTTAGCGTGGAACTTTTGGCTTCTCGCAGACAAATCAATCAGTTGCTTAATTGGCATTGGGCATTAACGCCACGTCGAAAGATGCCTGAGCTGTTGAGTGGCTGGCGTGAAGCATTATTTGGCGAGACACTGCGTACCCTACTTAACGGCGACGTGGTTCAACAAAAGTGAGCCTATTCCCCCTGCGCGTGGCAGGGGGGTTATGAACGTGGCATCATTTCGGCGTTTCTTCCGTTTCAGGTAGCGTCACGTTTAACTCAAGAATAGAAATATCGCCTTCTCGCTGTTCAAGCTGGACGGATACCATTTCTGGATCGATTTGCACATATTTGCAAATCACCGCAAGAATGTCCCGTTTCAGTTGAGGTAAGTAGTGGGGTTCACTATCACCTCGCCGACGTTCCGCAACGATAATCTGTAGCCGCTCCTTGGCTATATTGGCTGTCGTTTTTTTGCGGGAGAGAAAAAAATCGAGTAATGCCATGGTTTATCCCCCAAACAGGCGTTTTAAGAAACCCTTCTTTTCTTCTTCAATGAAGCGGAAGGGGCGTTCTTCTCCTAACAGGCGATCAACCGTATCCGAATAGGCTTGTCCAGCATCGGATTCAGCATCGAGTATCACGGGTTCGCCCTGGTTGGACGCGCGCAAAACCGACTGATCCTCCGGGATCACACCCAGCAGGGGAATTCTCAGTATTTCAATAACATCCTCCATGCTGAGCATATCACCACGACTCACGCGTCCGGGGTTATAGCGGGTCAGCAGCAGATGTTCCTTAATCGGATCCTGACTGTTTTCTGCACGACGGGATTTAGAGGACAGTATGCCCAGAATCCGATCGGAATCGCGTACCGAAGAGACTTCCGGATTGGTGGTGATGATCGCCTCGTCGGCAAAATACAGTGCCATCAGCGCACCGGTTTCAATGCCGGCCGGTGAATCGCAGACGACAAAATCAAAATTCATCTCATTGAGGTCGTTGAGAATTTTTTCAACACCTTCACGAGTAAGTGCATCTTTATCGCGGGTCTGAGACGCGGGCAGAATATAAAGATTATCGGTCCGCTTATCTTTGATTAACGCCTGATTCAGGGTTGCGTCGCCCTGAATGACATTAACAAAGTCATAAACGACTCGCCGCTCACATCCCATAATAAGATCAAGGTTGCGTAAGCCGATGTCAAAATCAATGACCACGGTTTTTTTTCCTTTCCGGGCCAGGCCAGTAGCAATGGCCGCACTTGATGTGGTCTTGCCTACGCCCCCTTTGCCCGAAGTAACAACTATAATACGTGCCATAAATGGATTCCTTGTCAAGGGCTTAATTTAGCGGTTGAATGGTCAGCGCGCTGTCTTTGAGGCTAAGATGGGCAGCTTTGCCTAAAAATTCAGGCGGGATTTGGTCGCTTAACCAATACTGACCAGCAATTGAAACGAGTTCAGGTAACAGGTGGGTGCAAAAGATTTGACACTGCCCATCCCCGGACGCACCCGCTAGAGCCCTACCTCGCATCATGCCATAAATATGGATATTACCATCCGCAATCAGTTCGGCGCCGGCGCTTACACTGCTTGTGACAATCAGGTCACAGTTGCGTGCATAAATCTGTTGGCCCGAACGTACCGGCGTATCAATCCGTTTCGTTTTCTGGGTGGCCATGACCACCTCTGCGGGTGCCGCGCGTTTTGACGACTTGCCTTCGTTTAGCAACGGTAAGCCGCTGCGTACGATGGCCTGTTTAAGACGCTCGTCTTTGCACCCACTTACCCCAACTACATGCAGGCCGCTGGCAATAAAAGCCTGACGCAAGTGTTCCCAGTCCGTCTCGCGCGTCAAACTCGCGACGTTAATGACGACCGGTGCATCCTTTAAAAATGTAGGAGCCTGATCAATTTTTTCCTGTAATGCCTGACGAATATCCTCAGGTTTGGCGTCATGAACGTGAATTACCGATAAGGTAAAACTACTGCCTTTTAACTCAATGGGCGTCTGTGACATCTATCCTGACTCAGTCATATACCCTTTATATTTCACGTTGCAGGCGTGTTGGCAATACTCGGCTCTTCCCTTGGCCTAGCCCCTAACGGGGCCGCGACAGATTGGGCTCAAATCTGTTCCAAACAGATTTGTCGTGGTGTTACCATCACCCTGCAACTCGAATTATTTAGGGTATAACTCATGTATTTCCCGGCAAGCTGCCGGTAAGCGATATTCCGAAACACTGCATGCATGTTATAGTTACTACTATATACAGGCAAGACAACAAACCACGCAAATCGGGTAAAAAATATGTTTTGTGCGATCTACCGGAGTACCAAACAAGATCAAACCTATCTTTATATCGAGAAAAAAGACGATTTTTCCCGAGTTCCCCTGGATTTAATGGCTCGTTTTGGTAAACCGGTGCTGTCAATGCTGTTTCCATTAAATGGTAGCAAAAAATTGGCCGCAGCGGATATAAATAAAGTTAAGCAAGATCTTCAGGACCAAGGATTTTATCTGCAGTTGCCGCCGCCAATTGAAAATCTTCTGTCACTCCATCAACTCAGCGCGAAAAAAGGCTGATCATTAATCCACTATTATCATCCTAATAATTTAATAATAGGAGACATGCCGTATGTATCAACATCGTGATTGGCAAGGTGCGTTACTGGATTTTCCGGTCAACAAAGTGGTCTGTGTCGGCAGCAATTACGCGGATCATATTAAGGAGATGGGGAGTGCAACACCCAGCGAACCCGTGCTGTTTATCAAGCCGGAAACCGCCTTATGTGATATTCACCAGCCGATTGTCATTCCCACGGGCCTGGGTGAAGTCCATCACGAGATTGAGTTGGCCGTGTTAATCGGTTTGCCGCTTAAGCAGGCAGACGACGATCGTGTCGCTCGGTCTATCGCCGGCTACGGGGTTGCGCTAGATCTGACGCTGCGCGATTTACAGGCGACATTTAAAAAAGCCGGCCAGCCTTGGGAGAAAGCCAAAGGTTTTGACGGGTCATGCCCAATATCCGGTTTTATTCCCGTTGCAGAGTTCGGCAATGCGCAGCAGGCTCGCTTAACGCTGAAGATCAATGGTGACGTTCGTCAACAGGGATCTACTCAGAATATGATTTCGCCCATTGTGCCGTTGATTGCATATATGAGCCGCTTTTTCACCCTGCGCCCCGGCGATATTATTTTGACGGGAACGCCTCAAGGCGTTGGAAAACTGAGTTCAGGCGATCAGCTTGAGGTGTTGCTCAACGATTTGGCGATAAAGACCCGTATCATCTGATAAATGACGCCTATAAGCCGTTCCGAAGACGGAACGGCAAAAAGAGTTGCATCTTGTCGCCGGACGATTTATAAAACCCGCCCATTTACCAGCAGGATCCCATGATGACAACACGCCCTTTCTGGCAGGATAAAACCCTGGATGAGATGACCGACCAAGAGTGGGAGTCATTATGTGATGGCTGTGGCCGCTGCTGTTTGCACAAGCTGATAGACGACGACACTGAAGAGATCTATTTTACCAATGTGGCTTGCAATCAGCTCAACATCAAAACCTGCCAGTGCCGTCATTATTCCCACCGTTTCGAATACGAGCCTGATTGCATCAAGCTTACCCGGGACAATTTGGCAACGTTTGATTGGTTGCCCCCGACCTGTGCGTATCGCCTGGTGGCGCAGGGCGACCCTTTGCCCCATTGGCACCCGCTACTTACCGGTTCCAAGGCCGCTATGCATGGGGAACGTATCTCGGTGCGTCACATTGCGGTGCGAGAAAGCGACATGACCGAATGGCAAGATCATATTTTGAACAAACCTGACTGGGCACGTTGAGAACCACAATAACCCTAAAAAAAAACAGCCCGCCGTTAGCGAGCTGAAACAGGGTAGAACCACAGCAACTTTTACAATTGCCTACCTTGATCTTAGTTCACGTGGGAAGGGCTGCACAGATAATCGGGATGAACAGGATGTGACAGGGCCATAATAAGTCGTGGCGAATAGCCCTATTTTTTTACATACTCATGGTGAATTTTTTACATAAGGGGGGCGATCCCCTTATGTATTTTCGGTTCAGCGATTGAACAAATCGCGTTTTTTCGGACGAAATGGCTGGGCTATCAGTACGAGCACCCCCACCACGAAATAGGCGCCGAAAATCACAATCATCCATTGCGGCATTTCCAACGACATAAAATGCCATTGCCTTACTGCGCAATCGCCAGTAGCGCTGAATATTGACGGTATCCATTTATCCAGCGGTAGCCAGGAAGGGAAATTGACGAAAAAATCGCAGGTGACGAAAGGCGAGGGATTGAGCTGAATATCCGTATGTTTCATTGCCAGCAGCAAACCTTCCCAAGCACTGTAAAGCCAAATGGCAATGGCCCCATAACGTAGCGGCGTCGACGGGGCAATTGCGCCCACGATACCGGCGCCCATGATGCCATATAATGCACAACGCTGATAAATACACAGCACGCAGGGCTTTAATAACATGACATGCTGAAAATAAAGCGCCACCATCTCAAGGACAAATGCGGTGAAGGCTAATAATAACCAGGCACCGCGTCCTCTTGAACAGCGGTTAAGAAATTGCAACATAAATTATTATCCAGGACAGTTGCTTTCAAACAGGCAGTTTAAATCAATTAATGCCAGATGCCAGCCTCTTTTTTACGGATTGTGTCGGTTAATGGCATACTTGTTTCGTTTTTATTCAAACTTATAGCGTCGATGGTTTTTCATGTCGATCCTATGGCCACGTTGATACGACTAGCCAAGCCGTTACCGCCCATCTAATGAGACTGAAAACGCTAGCCTGGCTAGGGTCTTGACGACGCAAAAGTGAAAAGCAGGACACATTATTACCACCCATAACCCGGTTTTACTGTTACTCTCTCTATCACCCTATGTCGGCACTGTTTGTTCTGCTATCATTAGGCCGTTTTTAGCTATCATACGCATGCTGCTACGGAACATATATTATGGTCATTAAGGCGCAGAGTCCTGCCGGTTTTGCGGAAGAGTATTTGATCGAAAGCATCTGGAACAACCACTTTCCTCCGGGTTCAATTTTGCCAGCGGAGCGTGAACTGTCTGATGTTATCGGTGTGACGCGCACCACGCTCAGGGAAGTGCTGCAACGTTTGGCCCGCGATGGCTGGTTGACAATTCAACATGGCAAACCCACCCGGGTGAACAATGTTTGGGAAACCTCAGGGTTGAACATTCTGGAAACCCTGGCTCGGTTGGATCATGACAGCGTACCCCAGTTGATTGATAATTTATTGTCGGTGCGCACCAATATCGCCTCGATTTTCATCCGTATGGCGGTCCGGTTTTACCCTGACAAGGCGCAAACAGTGCTGGCTCAGGCTCAGGATTTGGAAGATCAGGCTGACGCCTTTACCGAAATGGATTACCGCATTTTCCATGAACTGGCCTATGCGTCCGGTAATCCAATTTACGGTCTGATTTTAAATGGTCTAAAAGGTTTGTATCTGCGAGTGGGGCGATACTATTTTTCGAATCCCCAGGCTCGTGATCTGGCGCGTAATTTTTATACCCATCTAGCGGGCCTATGTCGGGACGGATTATATGATCAGGTTATCGAACTGGTGCGTCACTACGGTAAGGAAAGCAGCGTCATCTGGAGCAGCATGCAGTCCACCATACCTCACGATATTGCTGAACTAAGACGCTGATGGAGCGGCAACAGTGAAGGTCAACAGACAGTGACCCTCACCGCTTCGTTTGTTGCCAACCCAATGGGTTACAATGGAATATTCCGTGGTGGACAGCGTTCAAGCAACTCCACATTGCCGTCCTCGTTGACCTGCTCCATATACACATCAAAACTCCATAACCGATGTATGTGTTTCATTACCTCACGGCGATTTTTAGCCAGCGGTGCGCGATTTTGTGGCGTATACCGCAGCGTTAGCGATCGATCGCCGCGCAAATCCACACTCCAAACTTGAATATCCGGCTCCAGATTGCTCAAATTGTATTGTGAGGAGAGCTCTTGACGGATAGCCCGGTATCCCTCTTCATTATGGATGGCAGAAATTTCCAGGAAATTATTATGGTCGTCATCCAGCACGGTAAACAGCTTTAAATCGCGCATAATTTTCGGCGATAGAAACTGGCTGATAAAACTTTCGTCCTTAAAATTATGCATGGCGAAGTGCAGTGTTTCCAACCAATCACTGCCGGCGATATCAGGGAACCAATGTCTATCCTCTTCGGTAGGTGATTGGCAGATACGCTTGATATCCTGGAACATGGCGAACCCCAGGGCATAAGGATTGATGCCGCTATAATAGGGGCTATTGTAAGGTGGTTGAAACACGACATTGGTATGGCTATGCAGAAATTCCAGCATAAACCGATCGGTGACTTTCTTCTCATCATAGAGATGGTTAAGAATGGTATAGTGCCAAAAAGTCGCCCAGCCTTCGTTCATGACCTGGGTCTGCTTTTGCGGATAAAAATACTGGCTGACTTTGCGCACGATGCGTAAAATTTCACGCTGCCAAGGTTCAAGCAGTGGTGCATTTTTCTCCATAAAATAAAGCAGGTTTTCCTGCGGTTCATGGGGATAACGGCTAGCTTGTGTCGAGGGCTCCTCTTTTTCGCGTCGTGGTAACGTGCGCCATAGTTCGTTGACCTGGCTTTGCAGATATTCCTCACGGCTTTTTTGACGTGATTTTTCTTCCTGCAAAGAGATCTTTTGCGGACGCTTATAACGGTCAACGCCATGGTTCATCAAGGCATGGCAAGAGTCGAGCAACTGTTCCACCTGCTCAACACCATAACGTTCCTCACACTGACTAATGTAACTGCGCGCAAAAATCAGATAATCAACAATTGAGCTGGCGTCGGTCCAACTGCGAAACAGGTAATTATTTTTGAAAAAGGAATTATGGCCGTAACAGGCATGGGCTATCACCAATGCCTGCATGGTCATGGTGTTTTCTTCCATAAGATAAGCGATGCAGGGGTTCGAATTAATGACTATCTCATACGCCAGTCCTTGCTGACCCTGTTTGTAACGCTGTTCGGTTTCAATAAATTTTTTACCGAAAGACCAGTGTGTATAATTAATGGGCATGCCGATGCTGGAATAGGCATCCATCATCTGCTCAGAGGTGATAACTTCGATCTGGTGTGGGTAGGTATCCAGGCGATAGTGTTTTGCTACCCGGTCAATCTCGTCCAGGTACTCTTGTAGCAGTTCAAATGTCCAGTCGGGTCCATCGCTAAGACACAAGGTATTCTTAACACTTTTTTCAAGAGAAATTGTCATCAGCGCACCTCATTGTTACAGACAGTACGGGATCATGCTGGCTTATAATTAATCGTAGTGCAAGATGAAATTCACGCGGTGGCGATCCATACAAATATAATGAACTGCAAAGACTTTCGGCCGGGTTCACAATAATCAGGAATATTACAATGCGGGTTATTATTCTGGGAAGTGGGGTGATAGGTGTGGCAAGTGCTTGGTATCTTGCCAAAGCGGGTCATGAAGTGACGGTGCTCGACCGGCAACCTGGCCCGGCGCAAGAAACCAGCGCTGGCAACGCCGGTCAGATATCCCCTGGCTACGCCGCGCCGTGGGCGGCACCGGGTGTGCCGCTGAAAGCTATTAAATGGATGTTTCAACGGCATGCCCCGTTAGCCATTAGGCTCAGCGCCGGCGATCACCAGTTGCGCTGGATGTGGCAAATGCTGAGCAATTGCGATAGCCACCATTATTATGTCAATAAAAGCCGCATGGTTCGTTTGGCTGAGTACAGCCGTGATTGTCTCAAGGTGTTGCGCGCTGAAACGGCCATCAACTATGAGGGCCGTCAAGGCGGCACGTTGCAGTTGTTTCGCACCGAGCAGCAATATGCGGGGGCCATCAAGGATATTGCCGTCCTGCGCGACGAGGGTGTTCCTTATCAACTACTGGAATCACATCAGTTGGCCACGGTCGAGCCGGCGCTGGCAGGGGTGGCGCATAAGCTGACCGGTGGGCTGCGATTACCCAATGATGAAACTGGCGATTGCCAATTGTTTACGCAACGGTTGGCAAATATGGCCGCCGAGTTAGGCGTCACTTTTCGCTATAACAGCAATGTCACGGGCCTGATGCGCTCGGATAAACTGATTGCCGGTGTGAAATGTGATGGTGAACTGCTGCAGGCTGACGCCTATGTGCTGGCGTTGGGTGCATATTCCACCGCCATGCTCCGGGACATTATGATGACCATTCCGGTCTACCCGCTAAAAGGCTACTCACTTACGATTCCTTTAGCTGATGAGGCCGCGGCACCGTTATCGACCATCCTGGACGAAACCTATAAAGTGGCCATTACCCGTTTCGATCAGCGCATTCGGGTCGGCGGCATGGCGGAGATTGCCGGCTTTAATACCGAGCTTAAAAAAGCCCGCCGAGATACGCTCGAAATGGTCGTCAAGGATCTGTTTCCCCACGGTGGTCATATTGCACAGGCAACTTTTTGGGCCGGATTACGGCCGATGACGCCGGACGGCACGCCAATAGTGGGTACCACGCCACTGAAAAATCTGTATCTCAACACCGGTCACGGCACCTTGGGGTGGACCATGGCCTGCGGCTCCGGCCAGCTATTGGCCCACATTATCAGTGGCATTCGGCCGGATATTCCTTGTGATGATCTCTCGGTTGCACGTTATGCCAACAATTTTCATCCTGGCATCGAACCCACCGCGTAGTGGCAGCGCACGACCACAGCATGCTGCGGCCGGATCGGCTAGGGTTGCGACGCGATGGAGGTAAGCCGACCCGATAAGCGGCGTGTATGCGCCCGCGCCACCCCGGCAAATATCGCACCCAGTATCATCACCAGCGCCAGCGACAGCTGAGGCGGCAGGGGTAGGGCAATAAACGTCAGGCTCACGGCGGCAGCACCGGCCATTTGCACAAAGCCGTTAAGCGCCGACGCCACGCCAGCTTGATGGGGATACGGCTCCAATGCGTAACTGGTGGCGGGGCCCATGAGAAATGCCAGGCCAGAGCAGGCAACCGCCACTGGCAGCATATAACCCAGCCAGTTCAATTGCCAGGGGGTAGGCAGTACCGTGAGCAGCGCCAGCAGCATAATGCCGCCTAGCGCCATCAGCAGCGCCCCTGTGGACAAGCAGGCAGGGCGTCCCACTTTACGTATCACCCGGTTGGCAATAACGCTGACAAACATGATCCAAAATCCATTACAGCCAAAAGCGAGGGCGAATTGTAGGGATGTCAATTGGGCATCGCCCATCAACACCTGTGATGACAATGAGACATAGGTCAGCGCCATGGCCATGGCGCCGGTGTTGACTAAAGCAAACACCACGAATCGTCGTTGTTGTAGAATTGACCAATACGCCTTAAACGGTAGGTTGAGTTTAGGATTGGTCTGTGCCGGGCGGGTTTCCGCCAGTCCGAGCAGAACCAGGGTGAATACCACCAATGAATAGGCCGCCAGTGCCCAGAACGGCGCGCGCCAACCCAAATGTGCCGCCAGCAGACCGCCGGCCAGGGGCGCCAGGGCTGGGACAATATTCAGGGTACCATTAAGAAAACTGAACGCGCGCGCGGCGTCATCGCCATTAAGCCGGTCACGCACACAGCTAAATAGCGCCACCGTCGTTGAGCATACCGCCAGCCCCTGCAGGATTCGGGATGCGATAAACCAGGTTGGTGTTGGCGCGAGGGCTGCAATCATCGCACCGATACCATATAGGGCAATTCCAACCAGTGCCATAGGCCGGCGACCGAAGTAGTCCACCAGCGGGCCGGTCAGCAACTGTCCCATGCCCATCACCAAAATAAACAATGGAATGGTGGACTGTATCAAGGCTTCGTTGCTACCCAATCCTTTGGCAATTAATGGAATCACCGGCAGGTAGAGATCAATACCAAGCGGGCCGAGTAACACCAATAGTAATAACAGCAGCAAGAATTTTTGCATTAGGAACCAGATTGCACAAAGACCTTTAGGATAAAGTCTGTTTATGGGCATTGAAAGCAGAAAAGTGCTGTTTATGCGCTTATTTTACCTATCATGACGCCAAGGACAATTTTATGCACTTGACACTGGCTCCAAGGCTGGAGCGCTGCGCCTGTTCCGTAGTACAAAGCTGCTCTGTCATTGGTTTTTCGGGGCAATGTATGCTAATTTTTACTTGTTATTATTAGCTTGCCACTGACTATGAATATTGAATATAAAAATTTTTCTAAATTATTACATCTCACCTCGCGGGCATTGCGCATGGCCATCGATCGCCGATTGAAATATCTCGGATTGAGCCAGGCGAGCTGGGTCGCCGTGGCCGCCATCGCCAGTGCTCAAGAGCCTTTGTCGCAAAGTGAACTTGCCCAATTTCTGGGCGTTGAGGGGGCGACCATCGTCTCGATGGTCGATAGATTGGTCAAGCTGGATTTAGTGCGGCGGGTACCGACGCTGGCGGATCGGCGCAAAAAATTGTTGGTAGCGACTGTTCAAGGAAAGGAACTGTATGAAAAGGTTCGTAGCGAGGCCGACGCCATTGGTAAGGAAATTCTGGAAAACGTCGCTGAACAGGATATGCAAATAGCCATGCAGGTGTTAACCAAAATTTATGCTGCGACTGAATCCCTTTCTTAGCCAAATCCGCCGTAAAACCTCGCTCAACATGCCTGAGGGGCTATAAGGCTCTAGGTTCTCCTCAGCCGCCGAGAGCATCAATGATGCTCTTCGTTGATTTTAATACCGATCTTGCTGACCCGCTGATCGTCTTTTTCCGCAATAGTCCAAATCAGGCCATCGGATATCACGCTGTCGCCGACCACGGGTTCGCCGCCGCCCAAAAGCCCCATGACATATGCCTCTAACGTCAGCGACGGATCGTCTGTTTCTACCCGATCAAGTCCATAGATTGCCGCCACGTCCTCGAGTTTTGTCGTGGCTTCTAGAATAAAATCGCCGAAGAAGCGTTGATCTAATGCCACCGGTGGTGATTGGCTAAACAAACGGCCCAAGGCCGGGAGATCGCGTTCGCGGCCGATAACACATAGCACGTCACCCTCCTTCAGTCGGGTATTACCGGTAGGATGCATCATCACATTATCGCGAAACAGTGCCGCGATACGGGTATTTTTCGGCATTTTCATATCACGTAATGCAGCGCCGACGCACCAATTCTCATGGTCTAATTGGTAAATGAACTGTTCCCAAGGATTTTCTGGATGAATATCCATGCCGACCCGACTAATGGGTGAGGCGGTTGGCGGCACAACCACTTTTGCCAGCTTAGCGGCGAACCCCAAAGAGGTGCCCTGTAACAGTAACGAGATAAGCACAATAAAAAACGCGACATTAAAATAGAGTCGCGCATGATCCAGCCCGGCCATCATGGGAAATACCGCCAAAATGATCGGCACCGCGCCACGTAAACCGACCCAGGAGAGAAAAAAACGTTCGCGGGTGGTGAAACTGCGAAACGGCAGCAATCCTACCCAAATTGACAGCGGCCGGGCAATGAGCATCAGCCACAGGGATAAAATGAGTGCCGGGACAGCAATGACCCAAAGATCGCTTGGCGTAACCAGCAGGCCCAACACCAAAAACATACAGATCTGGCTCAGCCAGGCCATGCCGTCAAAGGTTTGCAAAATACCATGACGGTTACGGATAGGCCGATTACCCAGCAAAAAGCCGCACAGATAGACGGCTAAAATGCCACTGCCTTCCAGGGCGGTGGTCAGTGCGAAAATCATGATGCCGCCGCTTACCGCCAGCAAAGGATAGAGACCATTGGCCAGTGAAATGCGATTAATGGTTTGTAGCAGCAGCCAACCGCCCCCTAGGCCGAACAACAGTCCCAGGCCGAATTGTTGGATCAGATGTACCAGGAACATCCAGCTTAAATGCGATTCATGGCTCTGAATCATCGAAATCAGCGTGATGGTCAGAAACACCGCCATAGGATCATTACTGCCGGATTCAATTTCCAGTGTGGCGTTTACCCGTTCATTGAGGCCTTTATTTCCGAGTAAGGAAAATACTGCTGCGGCGTCGGTTGAACCAACGATGGCACCGAGCAACAGCCCCTCGATCAGATTCATGTGAAATAACCAGGCAGCGACCATACCCGTCAGCCCAGCGGTAATCAGTACCCCGACTGTCGCCAATGAGAGCGCAGGCCACAGTGCAACACGAAATGAGGCGGCGCGGGTGCGCATACCCCCATCCAATAGGATAACCGCCAAAGCCAGGTTACTGATCAAATACGCGACAGGATAATTGTCAAAACCAATACCGCCGATACCATCTACGCCAGCCAACATACCAATAGCTAGAAATATCAACAGGATAGGAATCCCCAATCGCGTTGAAAAGGCGCTAAGCAATATGCTCCCGCCGACCAGGATGGAACCAATAATAAATAAACTAGTGATGGTACTGCTGTCCAAATCGAGTTCTCCTTTTGATCACCATTTCTTATCCCGATTTCCAAACCGGACCTAAACAAACTACCCGCTTTTAGCGCAACAAAAAAGGCGTTTTTTATTAAAACACCGCTTTTTAGCGATTTGGCGTGATAAAATAAGGATAAGCCTTAAAAATCACGTATCCATCCTGCATTAGTCAATTTGGCGATCTCTTCGGGTTGACTTGCCTCAGGCGAGTCAACCTGTCACAAGACGGCTTGTATCAAGGCGCAGGCGATGAAAACTGGTCGGGACTGCGGCAACCGGAAGCGTTCGACATCGTTTATCTGCGGTGAGCTTGGAGGATTTTGAGTGGGTGAATAACCGGTCGGTGGTGTGGAATCAGCCAGAAAACACATGCTGTCTGGCTGATTGTCAGCTGAGGGTTATCTTTCATTGACCTGTTTGTGAAACAATTCGCGAAACACCGGATAAATATCGTCCTGATCACGGATATGTTGCATGGCAAAGTTTTCATATTTGTCCTGCAAATCCTCATATTCGCGCCACAGGGTTTGATGAGCCCTGCGGGTAATTTCAATGTAGCTATAATAACGCACCATGGGCAGCAGTCGGTTGGCCAGCAGCTCGTGGCACAGCGGAGAATCATCCGCCCAGTTGTCACCATCGGAAGCCTGCGCCGCATAAATGTTCCACTGCGCCGGATCATAACGGTCTTCTACCACCTCTTCCATTAACTTCAACGCGCTGGATACTATGGTGCCACCGGTCTCCTGAGAGTAGAAGAATTCATGTTCGTCCACTTCTTTGGCTTGGGTATGATGGCGGATATACACGACATCAACGTTCTTATAGGTACGACTAAGGAATAAGTACAACAAGATATAAAAGCGTTTTGCCATATCCTTGGTCGCCTGGTCCATTGACCCGGAGACATCCATCAGACAAAACATAACCGCCTGGCTAGAGGGTTCTGCACGGCGTTCGAAATTTTTGTAACGCAGGTCAAACGTATCAATGAACGGCACGCGGGCGATTTTTTGCCTTAGCTCTGCAATCTCCTTTTGGATCCGCTCTTCTTCGAGCAATTGTACCGGTTCGCTATTGGCCAAGCGCGCCAGCTCATCTTCCAATTGCCGAATGGTGCGACGTTTACCTGCGGTCATGGCGGTACGCCGCACCAATGAGTTTTGCAGCGAACGCACTACACTGATATTGGCCGGTACCCCGGTAGAGGTATAACCGGAACGATGTGTTTTAAATTCATTAAGCTGTTTATGCTGGTTTTTGCGTAAATTAGGTAACGCAAGATCCTCGAACAGCAAGTCCAGATATTCATCTTTTGAGATTTCAAAGACAAATTCATCCTCGCCTTCGCCATCTTGGCTGGCATTACCCTCACCACTACCGCCGCCGCCACCCGCTGGTGGCCGTTCGATCCGATCGTTAGGGACAAAATGATCGTTTCCCGGGTGCACTCGATGGCGCAACCCCCCTCGTCCTTGATGGAAAAAAGGCTCATTGATATCGGTATTGGGAATTGAAACGGATTCCCCGCTCTCTATATCGGTAACCGAACGCTTGTTGATGGCCCCGGCAATCGACTGTTTGATTTGCGACTTATAACGACGCAAAAAGCGCTGGCGGTTAACCATGCTCTTATTTTTACCGTTAAGTCGTCGGTCAATAAAGTAGGCCATATTTCTCCTCCGGACGACGGTGTCCACACGCTGCGGTGATATTTTTTTGGCGCCGCGACACGAGTAGCGACGCCATCAGCAATACTATCTCACCGCAATCAAGACGATTTCCTGACCCGTAAATACCATTCACACAGCAGGCGTACCTGCTTACGGGTGTACCCTTTTTCCATCATGCGGTCGACAAAGTCGTCATGTTTTTTCTGTTCGTCGTTGGACGTTTTTGCATTAAATGAAATAACGGGCAGTAACTCTTCCGTATTGGAGAACATTTTTTTCTCAATGACGGTACGCAGCTTTTCGTAACTGGTCCAGTTCGGATTGCGGCCGCTATTGTTGGCGCGGGCGCGCAATACAAAATTTACAATCTCATTACGAAAATCCTTCGGGTTACTTATGCCGGCTGGTTTTTCAATTTTTTCCAATTCGGCATTCAACGCTTCTCGATCGAATAATTGACCGGTATCGGGATCACGGTACTCCTGATCCTGAATCCAGAAATCAGCATATGAAACGTACCGGTCAAATATATTTTGACCATATTCCGAATAGGATTCAAGATAAGCGGTTTGAATCTCCTTACCGATAAATTCCGCATATTTTGGAATCAAATAGCCCTTAAGATGCTCAAGGTATTTTTCAGCAATATCCTGTGGAAATTGCTCACGTTCGATTTGCTGTTCCAAAATATAGAATAAATGAACTGGATTGGCCGCCACTTCACCATGATCGAAATTGAAAACCCGCGAAAGGATTTTAAAAGCAAAACGGGTAGATAAACCGTTCATGCCTTCATCCACCCCCGCGTAGTCCCGATATTCCTGGTAGGATTTAGCTTTAGGATCGGTATCCTTTAGGCTTTCACCATCATAAATCCGCATCTTGGAATAGATGCTGGAGTTTTCCGGCTCTTTCAAACGAGAAAGAATCGAGAACCGCGCCAGGGTTTCCAAGGTGCCAGGGGCACACGGAGATTCAGACAGTTCACTATTAATTAACAGTTTTTCATAAATTTTCATTTCCTGCGATACCCGCAGGCAGTAAGGAACCTTAACGATGTACACCCGGTCAAGGAATGCTTCGTTGTTTTTATTATTGCGGAACTGTACCCACTCTGATTCATTGGAGTGAGCCAGAATGATGCCACTGAACGGTAGGGCGGCAATGCCCTCGGTTCCGTTATAGTTACCTTCCTGAGTGGCGGTTAACAGCGGATGCAGTACCTTGATCGGTGCCTTGAACATTTCAACAAATTCCATAATGCCCTGGTTGGCTCGGCACAACGCGCCTGAGTAACCATAAGCATCGGGATCGTTTTGGGCGTGATCTTCGAGTTTGCGGATGTCTACTTTACCCACCAAGGCAGAGATGTCCTGATTGTTCTCATCGCCGGGTTCGGTTTTAGCAATGGCGATTTGTTCCAGAATCGAAGGCCAGACCTTAACCACCTTAAATCGGGTGATATCACCACCAAACTCGTGTAAACGCTTGGCAGCCCAAGGAGACATAATGGTGCCAAGGTATCGGCGGGGTACGCTGTACTCTTTTTCCAGAATAGTGGCATCCTCGATGGGATTGAATAAGCATAACGGATGATCGTTAACCGGGCTGCGTTCTCCATTGGCGCTAAGGATATAAATAGGCACTCGTTGCATCAACGCTTTTAGACGTTCCGCCAGGGAGGATTTACCGCCACCCACCGGACCGAGCAGATACAGGATCTGTTTTTTCTCCTCCAATCCCTGGGCAGCATGCCTCAGATAAGAGACGATTTGCTCAATGGCTTCTTCCATGCCATAAAATTCTTCAAACGCAGGATAGCGCGCGATGACACGGTTTGAGAAAAGACGGGAAAGCGGCGGCTCCTGGGCGGTGTCCACCATCACTGGATCACCGATAGCCATTAATAGCCTTTCCGCGGCATTAGCGAATGCGCTGCGGTCCTGGCGACAGATAGTGAGAAATTCCTGTAAGGTGAACTCTTCGTCCTTGGCAGCTTCGTAGCGCTGACGATATTGGTCAAATATGTTCATGGCGATGCCCGTCCTTCGTTATTAGCACAGGTAAAAGGAGCCAATGTCGATATTTAGCAGCCCCTGAAAAAAACGGTTTCTCCTTTAGGTAGCAACAACTCTACAGCAACAGCTATGCCAACTTTGTTCGCCGCGTAGGCTACCTGCTGAAGGAAAACCATTCTCTATAATAAAGTCTAGTTGGCATCTGGCAAATGTCATTTAAGTGTTACCGCATTTTTTAAGTAATATCAATGACTCAATTAACGTTTTTACATGAAGCCTTGTTTGGTGCGGCCTGCAGGCCAATCCTGGCTGATTCAAAAGCATATATAGAATTAAGATATAATTTATATGTTTATTGTTTATTTCTGTAAATATTAGGCAGCCCGCTACTGTTTCCTTTACACTTCTTGTTTATATTTATGTAGTACACTCTTTTTTTTAACACTACAGGAAGCATCCATTGTGAAAACTCATACTTTTTCATTGCTCGGTATTGTACTGGCCTCCAGCCTTTGCGCACCGTTGGCTCTGGCTGGAAGTTGGTCACTGGGCGCTTCCGCGCTGCACGCGACCAGCCCATACAGAGGTGCTGACGATAAGACCTTACCCTTCCCCATAGTGAACTATGATGGGGATAGTGTCTATCTTCAGGGCCTGAGTGCCGGCTACTACCTATGGAAAGATCCGCAAAATCAACTGTCTTTAACGGCGGAATATTTACCTTTCGGTTTTAAACCCAGCTCCAATGATTATGGTGATATGAAACATCTGGATCGGCGTGATGGCACGGTGATGGCGGGTCTGCGTTATAAATACAGCGCTCAATGGGGTATCATCCGCACCGCTTTTCTGGGCGATATCCTAGATAATAGTAATGGTCTCACCGCCGATCTGGCTTATCTTTATCCGTTTAATCGCGATAAATTGACCATTTTGCCAGGCATTGGCGCCTCCTGGGCTAGCAGTAACCAGAATGATTATTATTATGGGGTTAGCCAAAGCGAATCCCGGCGCAGCGGAATAAAGGCCTATGACGCCGGTGACGGCTGGTCACCTTACGCCGAGCTTACGGCCATCTACGCGCTGAATGAAAATTGGAACGCCTCGTTGATGGCGCGCTATACCCGATTAAGTAGTGAGGTGAAGGATAGTCCTATGGTGGATGCAAAATCCACTACGCTTATCGGTGTAGGTATGACCTATAGCTTCTAAATAGAGCAGGGCATGCAACATTTTGGTGCACATCACTCTATTTGCACCAAAATTGACCGCCCGACAGTATGGCATGACAGGAGGAGGTATGTCGAAGAATCCGGTGCTGTTTCCTGATGGGCAGACTGTGCCCGCTATCGGTCAGGGTACGTGGTATATGGGCGAGCGAAATAGCGATGTTGTCAGCGAAGCCCGCGCATTGCGTCATGGTCTTGATTTGGGCTTATCGCTAATTGATACTGCGGAAATGTATGCAGATGGCGGGGCAGAAAAGGTGGTGGGCCAGGCGATTCATGGGCGGCGAGATGAGGTGTTCCTGGTCTCTAAGGTCTACCCACAAAACGCCGGTGGCCAAAAAGCGGCGGTGGCCTGTGAAAATAGTTTACGTCGTCTGCAAACTGACTATATCGATCTTTATTTATTGCACTGGCGTGGGGGTATTCCATTATCCGATACCATTGATGCCATGGAACAACTGCAGCGGGAGGGTAAAATCAAACGCTGGGGCGTGTCGAACCTTGATGTCGCGGATATGGAAGAGTTGTGGTCTTTACCGGGAGGTAGCGACTGCATGACCGATCAGGTGCTTTATCATTTGGCATCACGGGGTATTGAGTTTGATCTCCTACCCTGGTGCCAGCAGCGTTCTTTGCCAATAATGGCCTATTGTCCACTGGCGCAGGCCGGTAATTTGCGCAGCGGTTTACTGGACAACCAGTCGGTACGAGATATTGCCTATCAGTTGGGTATTACCGTGGCACAGGTGCTGTTAGCATGGGTTATCAGTCGGCCAGGCGTGATGGCTATCCCAAAAGCGACGAGTATTGATCATGTCACAGAGAATGCCGGCGCATTGGCAGTGACTCTGAGTGAAGCACAATTGCAAACGTTGGATAAGGCCTTTCCCGCGCCAGCGCGAAAAACACATCTGGATATTGTGTGATCCTTGTCTGACACCTGCAACTGGGCTAACACTGTTGGGTAAAACCTACGGGTGGGGCAGATTGACTGACTCACCCGTTTTAACCTAACCGCAAAAAATCAGGCTTTGCGAACGCTAAACCGGGTCGCCAATTTTGCAGGTGCTACATGTGACGCGTGCAGCGGTTTATTCACGCGCGCGGTTTCCACGCAAACATAGGTTTTATACCCATCATCAGCAACATCACTCATTTTACGCGCTAATTCGGCACCAGGATTCCAGGCTACCACGTCACTAAAATGCTGATGCTGGACTTCAATGATACGTTTATTCAGCCGGTCGTGGATCAGGCTGGTGCTGTCTGGGTGGGTGTAGATCCGATCCACTTCGCCGAGAAAGGTGACATCCCCATCTTGGCGCGCACTGACGCCGCCATTGACCTTGTCAACATAGCTGGTACCCAACCCGCCGACACTCACCTGAGCGATGTCGCCAATATTGAAATAGGTATGTAATGCGCTGGTGTTTTGGAAATCACCGTCGGCTTGCAGTTCGATGCTGCAGGTTTTACCCAACACAAATGTAACGCTTAAGGTAAACGGTTTCGGCCAGTATTGCTCGGTGACGGCGCTGTCGCTCAGCGTTAGCGTTAAGGTCGCTTGTTCGGCGTCTTCGTGGTGCGCGGTTAATTGCCACGGCAAAATACGCGCAAAACCATGGTTGGGACTGGCAATCTTTCCGAACCAGGGCCAGCAGATAGGCACGCCGCCACGGATGGCTACGCCATCTTTAAATTCGCTAATATCACTTAACCACAACACGGGTTGCTCGCCAGCAGGTTGCCAGGCTAATAAATGTGCCCCCTGTAGTGTAATGGCAGCTTTTACTTTGGGATGGTCGATAACGATAACCGGCAATTCATCCAGCTGGCGCAGGCTGATGGTGGCAGAGAGTTGCTCTTTAACCGGTAACGCAAAAAGAGAGTCGTGCATGGAGTGGACCTTCTTGGGTTAACATGCGAGTCAAATAAAAAGGGCGACATGACTGTCGCCCCTATAACCATAAGCCGTACACGCTATATTTTTTCCCACATTGCAACCGTGTTGACTACGTTCGTTCACCCGAATCACTTACCTGAGGCAACTCCGGGTTTGCTCACATGCCACCGTGGTGCAACGCAAAATCAAGAGGATATAGCGACGATAACTACTTGGCGATATGGGATATCAGATCCAATACTTTATTAGAGTAACCGGTTTCGTTATCATACCAAGCTACCAGTTTCACAAAATTCTTATTCAGTGAAACACCGGCTTTGGCATCGAATACGGAAGTCAGTTTTTCACCATTGAAATCGGTGGAAACTACGGCTTCATCGGTATAACCCATGACGCCCTTCAGTTCGCCTTCAGCTGCGGCTTTCATTGCCGCGCAGATTTCTTCGTACGTTGCGCTTTTTTCAATGCGCGCAGTCAGATCGACGACGGAAACGTTAGGGGTCGGAACGCGGAATGCCACACCGGTCAATTTACCATTCAGTTCTGGGATAACTTTACCCACAGCCTTGGCGGCGCCAGTTGAGGACGGAATGATATTCTGTGACGCGCCACGACCGCCGCGCCAGTCTTTATGAGACGGGCCGTCAACGGTTTTCTGAGTCGCAGTGGTAGCATGTACTGTCGTCATCAGTGCTTCAATGATACCGAACTTGTCATTCAGTACTTTAGCCAACGGCGCCAGGCAGTTGGTGGTACATGACGCATTGGAAACAATATCCTGACCATCATAAGACTTGTGGTTCACGCCCATAACAAACATTGGGGTGCTGTCTTTAGAAGGGCCAGTCAGAACGACTTTTTTGGCGCCGGCAGTGATGTGCTTACGCGCAGTTTCGTCGGTCAGGAAAAGACCCGTGGCTTCTGCAACCACGTCGACACCTACGTCACCCCATTTCAGGTTAGCCGGATCACGTTCTGAGGTGACACGGATGGTTTTACCGTTGACCACCAGGTGGCCATCTTTTACTTCCACGGTGCCGTTGAAACGACCGTGGGTCGAATCGTACTTAAGCATGTAAGCCATGTAATCAGCATCTAACAGGTCGTTGATCGCAACGATTTCAAGATCTTTACGTTCCTGCGCGGCACGGAAAACAATACGGCCGATACGGCCGAAACCGTTGATACCTACTTTGATAGTCATATATTCCACCAGCTATTTAATAGTGAATAAAAGGTTGCCTGTAAACTTACAAAAACCTCACGCAGCGTCAAGCGGAATCGTGTCAATTGTTGCTAAAAATCAAACCCAATCGCACCTTTTGAACGTTAATTGTTCATTCCGCTACCCGCACAGCTACGAATAAGATGGAGGCCTGAGCCCGCCGTGTAAACTGCACTTGGCAGCTAAGTGTGATGTGCGTCACACTTACCGCTCACGTTGTTTCTCGTCCCTTAGTTTATGCTAAAAATGGCTTCGACGTTGTTAATTATTTGTTATAATGCGATAGATCGAGCCTTATTCATTTTATTACCCGGCAGAGAATCGCACTTATGGCTAAAAATGATCCCACCCCGTTAATGCCTGATTCCTTAACCGACATGCAGCGCCACGTCACTCAGGAGAGGGGCACCGAACCGCCCTTTAGCGGTAAGTTACTGGAAAATAAGCGCACCGGCCAATACCATTGTCTTTGTTGCCATGCGCCGTTGTTTTTTTCTGAAACAAAATATGACTCAGGCTGCGGCTGGCCGAGTTTTTATCAACCAGTAGATGATAACGCCATCCGTTATTTGGACGATAACTCGCACGGTATGCAGCGGGTGGAGATTCGCTGTGCCCGGTGTGATGCGCATCTTGGCCATGTTTTTCCTGACGGTCCCCAACCTGGTGGTGCCCGTTATTGCGTTAACTCCGTCTCGTTGCGTTTCAAAGATCAGGATAACGGTGAGGAGATCGTTGGGTAATATCCCGGCACTGAGTGCCGTTCGCCCGGTTTTTTTGTGACGATAAAATTGCAAACTTAATCGATTCAGCTAATTATTCTTATGCAAGGAATTTTTCGTGGACGTTGATGGGCTAATGGCGAACGTAACGCCGGAAATTTACCAGCGGCTAAAAACGGCGGTAGAACTGGGTAAGTGGTTGGATGGTGTGGCTCTGACGGCCGAGCAACGCGATAACTGTCTGCAGGTGGTGATGTTATGGCAGGCGCGGCATAATCATCAACCGGAGCACATGAGCATTGGCACCGACGGTCGGGTGGTGATGAAAAGCAAACGTGAACTGTTAGATGAACTGCAGGGGAACGCGCCGCCGTTGGCGCGGTTTAAACCCTAACGTGTGTGCGGCACTATCAGCAAGGGGCGGCAGCAAGGGGCGGCAGCAAGGGGCGGCGCGTTGGCAAAATTCATCCAGGGTAACGGCCAACGCGCCCTGATTGCACATCTGTGCCATCGCCTGACTGCCGTCGGTAGGGGCGAGGTTAACGGCGCGACACCCGCTACTGATGACCTCAACGGTGTAACCCAGCGCTAAGGCGTCCAGCACGGTGAATTTCACGCAATAATCCGTCGCCAGGCCCATCACCACGAGCTCAGTGATATGACGTGCGCGTAGCCACTGGTCCAGTTCGGTGGTCCGACGGTGGCCGTTATCAAAAAAAGCGCTGTAACTGTCAACCTCTACCTGCTGTCCCTTATAAATGCGTTTGGTGATCCCTTGTTGGTTCAAGCGAGGGTGTAACCGTGCACCTTCGCTTTCTTGCACGCAATGTGCGGGCCACCATACTTGTGGCAAGCCGTCCAGGATTCCGGTGCCGCCAACCTCATGTCCCGCGTTGATGGCAAAACTGCCGTGATTGCCTGGATGCCAGTCCAGAGTCGCGACAACGGGTATATTCGCCTGTTGGCAGTATGCCAAGGCCTGATTCGCCACATCGATAACATCGTCGCCGGCCGGAACGGCCAGTGCGCCGCCGCGGCAGAAATCATTCTGTAAATCTATCAGCAATAGTGCTTTGCTCATGGCAGCCTCTGGATTAATCGTTAGCGGTTAACTCACCACGTAAGTCCTGTTGCATTAGCTGGCGTATATCCTGCGTGCTCAACGCTGGTTGCAGCCGTGACGGAGGTAACTCGGGCGGGTAGGTCATTTGCTGACTGAGTAAAAAGTGCAGTTTGGTCAGGCTGGCTTCTACCGTCATATCAAAGCCGCTAATGACGCCGGCCTGCGCCAAAGCGTTGCCGGTGGCATAGCCCCCCATATTGACCCGGCCGGAAAAACATTGCGTTAGGTTGACTACCACGCTGCCGCGATCCACCGCTTGGCGCAATTCATTGAGTAATGCCGGATGCTGTGGGCCGTTGCCCACTCCGTAGGAACGTAAAATTAGCGCTTTGACCGGCTGGCGCAGAAAATTGCCCACCACGTCGGCGGAAATGCCGGGATAGAGCGTAACGACCCCCACCGGCTGTGGTGTTATCGGATGGACGATCAGTTGAGCACCAACCGGTTGGGGCCGCTCAGCCGCCAGCCGACGAATATGGATCCCGGCTTCAAGCAACGGCGGCAGGTTGGGGGAGGCAAAGGCATCGAAACCATCGGCGTGCGCCTTGGTTGAACGGTTGCCACGAAACATTTTATTATTAAAAAACAGTGTGACTTCGTTGATCGGATAATTGGCGGCCAGATACAGCGCGTTAAGTAAATTGGTTTGCCCGTCTGAACGAAGCTCCTCCAGGGGGATCTGTGACCCTGTCACTATTACCGGTTTATTCAGATTTTCCAGCATAAACGACAGCGCCGAGGCGGTGAACGCCATGGTATCTGTGCCGTGTAGTATGACAAACCCATCGTAGCGGTGGTAGTTTTGCGCGATGTCCTGGGCAATATTCTGCCAATCGACCGGGCTCATATCGGAGGAGTCAATTAGCGGCACAGACTCATGCACGGTAAAGTCAGGCATTTCGTCGCGGTAAAACTCAGGCATTAGCGCCAGTTGGCGCTGCAAATGTCCCGATACAGGAATATAGCCATTTTCGGACCGTTGCATACCGATAGTGCCGCCGGTATAGGCCACATAAATAGATTTTTTAGACATGTCTGAGATAAGGGGTTAACGGGGCAATGCGGTAATTATACGGCTAAACGGTAATAAAACCAGCGTGGCCTTGGTGCTGCAGGTAATAAGGCGCCCGAGAGCGCCTGGAGAGAATAAGGGGCCGGCGAACCGAACCCTATTGGTTATTGTACGTCACCGCAGGAAAGACAGTAAGCGTAGCGATTTTGTGGATCGGTAAGATGTGCGAAAAATACAGGTTGGGCATTAAACAGCGCATTAACCTGGCTGGTGGGTACCGGCAGGAAGGCTTGAATCATGGCCGGCAGATGGGCATAGATCGATACGCTGGCTTGCGACAAGATAAGATCGATCAAGCTCGGTTCCTCAATATACCAATTCAGATGAAATTGCTGCAGTTTGGCCAGCTCAGCAGCCTTGGCTACCGCATCATCGAAATCGCCCAGTTGGTCGACCAGGCCGTTGGTTTTTGCATCTGTACCTGCCCAGACGTGGCCTTGAGCAATTTTATCCACCTCTTCGGGGGTTTTATTGCGTGCTTTGCCGACCAGGGTAATAAAGTTTTTATAACCGTTCTCAATATTAAGCTGCATCATCTGCGAGAACTCTGGCGGCAACGCTTTGGTCGCTGACAAATCGGCCAGCGGCGAGGTAGCCACCCCGTCGGTGTGAACGCCGATGCTGGCCAGGGTATTCTCGAAGGTATTGACGACACCGAAAATCCCTATCGAGCCGGTCAGCGTGCTGGGACTGGCGATGATATAGTTGGCCGGCGTAGATATCCAATAACCGCCGGAAGCGGCCATTCCGCCCATAGAGACCACCACCGGCTTGCCTGCCTTACGTGCCGCTTCGAGCTCGGAGCGAATCATCTCGGAGGCACTGACGCTGCCGCCGGGACTGTTTACCCGCAAGATGATCGCTTTGACATTCGGATCAAGACGGGCATCGCGAATTTGACCTGTGGTGGTATCGCTGCCGACTGATCCCGGGGTCTCTGGACCGTCGATGATCGCGCCATTAGCAAAAATCACCGCAATTTCGCCGCCTTTTTGTGGCTCCGGCGTCATGCGGTAATCATAGATACTCACCGCGTTAAACGCTTTTTTCTGTTTGTTCCAGCCAAACGCTTTGATCAGGTCGCTTTCAATGCTAAAACGCGAGGCAATGGTGTCTACCCATTTATTTTTCAGGGCGAACTGTGCGGTATCGCCATCGACTGAACGCAGGTCGGCGAGCATGGTTTGCGCACCAGGGAACAGTTGCTGGGGGGTGATCTGACGATTAGCGGCTACGGTATTGAGATAATTTTGCCATAGAACGCCGACCCAACGTGAGTCCGCGTCGCGGGCATCGGGTGACATATCATCACGCATGAAGGGCTCAACGGCGGATTTATAGGTACCGACGCGGAAGATGTGCGTGCTGACTTTCAACTTGTCCAGCAACGACTTGTAGTAAAGGCTGTTGGTCGCGAGGCCATGCAGATCCACGGCACCCTGCGGCGTTAGGTAGATTTTATTGGCAAAGCTGGCCAGGTAATATTGTGCCTGATTATAACTGTCGCCAATGGCATAAATAGGCTTGCCGCTATCGCGAAATTCCCGCAGTGCTTTGCCGATATATTGCAGCGATACCTGATCGGCCCCGACAAAATCCTTCAGTGAAAGCACCAACCCGGTAATGTTTTTATCGGTTTTAGCCTGGCGCAGCATATCCACCAAATCAAATAAGGCGTTTTCCTGCAGTCGATTACTGGATGCACCCAGCAATTCTCGGCCTATCTGACTTAACTTGTTCTTAACCGAAGGCTTTTCAACCACCACGCCGGCAAGGTCGACCAACAGCGCACCTTTATCAGGCTCAGGTGATGAACGATGGGTTTGTAGATAAACGCCCACGCACACGACAATGATAAAAATCAGAAACAGATTTAGAATGAATTCGCGGATGAAATTCAACAAACGCCAGCACCACTTGAACGGGCCGGATATTATTCGCCACAATGTGCGCATGTGCTCTCCATAAAAACTACGTTTGCAGGAATCATAATGTAAAATCTTACCGGACGCATTTAACATCAACGCCGGGAGGGTTAATTTTTAGTGATAAGACCTATCTGACAGCAAAGACAGGTATCCTAAAGATCCCCTCGGCAAAAGTCAGCACTAAAGATAATAAAAGTATCGACAAAAAAACGTCATACTGTTTCCTGCGAATGGCCTCGCATGGGGGCAGCGAGTCACCGACAGCCTACATTTCAGGAGTAAAATAATGGATGCATTAGAACTATTGTTACATCGCCGTTCCGCCAAAAGGCTCATTGAACCCGCGCCCTCAGGGGAAATTCTGGACAATATTATCCGTGCCGGGATGCGGGCACCCGATCACGGTACACTTCAGCCTTGGCGGTTTGTGATCATTGAAGGGGAGGGGCTTGCACGTTTTAGCAAATTACTGCATCAGTCGGCGCTCATTGTTGGAATGGACGAGAAAGGTGTGGAAAAAGCCGTGCAGGCACCGTTTCGTGCGCCGCTGATTATCGCGGTGCTGGCGTGGTGCGATACCCAGACTAACGTGCCCCATTGGGAGCAGGTGGTTTCGGCCGGGTGCGCAGTACAGGCAATGCAAATGGCGGCATTGGCCCAGGGGTTCAATGGCATCTGGCGCACCGGCCTTTGGGCGACTCAGCCTGAGGTGAAACAGGCTTTTGGCTGTCGCGATCACGATGAAATTGTCGGTTTCCTCTACCTGGGCACCCCGCAGCTAAAAGCGTCCAGCGCGCAGATCCCACCGGCGATCGAGCCGTTTGTCCGCCATTTTTAACCAGGTTGCCATCGGCCCGCGTGGCCTGACGCGGACAACGATGGTATTCTACTGCCCGCAGATAAAGACATGACAAGACGTCAAAGGGTGAAATGTGATGGTGCATGATGCAGCTTTTTATCGCTGAAAAACCCAGCCTGGCGCGGGCCATTGCCGATGTTCTACCTCAACCCCATCGCCGTGGCGACGGGTTTATTGCCTGTGGGCCGGATCATATGGTGACCTGGTGTATTGGTCATCTGCTCGAGCAGGCACAACCGGATGCCTACGATGGGCGATACGCGCGCTGGTCGCTGGCAGACTTACCGATAGTACCGGATAAATGGCAACTACAACCGCGTCCCTCGGTGCTTAAGCAGTTAAACGTGGTGAAAAGATTGTTGGCTGAAGCCACTGAAGTCATTCATGCCGGTGACCCCGACCGTGAAGGACAATTGCTGGTGGATGAGGTGCTGGATTATTTGGCGCTGTCCGGCGATAAACGGCGCAATGCCAAGCGTTGCCTGGTGAACGATCTAAATCCTCAGGCGGTGAGTAAGGCGATCTCGCGCCTGCGCGAAAACCGCGAATTTATCCCGCTGTGCGTATCCGCATTGGCCCGTGCGCGGGCTGATTGGCTCTATGGTATTAATATGACCCGCGCCTATACGTTGCTTGGGCGCAACGCGGGTTATCAGGGGGTGTTGTCCGTAGGGCGCGTACAAACGCCAGTGCTGGGTTTGGTGGTCAAGCGCGATGAAGACATCGAGAACTTCGTTCCGAAAACCTATTTCGAGGTGAAAGCCCATATTCTGACCCCGGCGCAGGAGCGCTTTGTGGCGTTATGGGTGCCCAGCGATGCCTGCGAATCTTATCAGGATGAAGAAGGTCGACTGCTGCATCGCCCGCTGGCGGAGCATGTGGTGACCCGGATTGCCGGTCAACCGGCATGGGTTGCTGCCTATCAGGATAAGCAGGATCCGGAAATCCCACCGTTGCCTTTTTCCTTATCCACGCTGCAAATCGAAGCGGCTAAGCGTTATGGGCTTAGCGCTCAACAGGTGCTAGACGTTTGCCAACGCCTGTACGAGACTCACAAGCTGATTACCTATCCACGTTCCGATTGTCGCTATTTGCCAGAAGAGCATTTTGCCGGCCGACAGGCAGTGCTAAACGCGATTACGGCACACCAGCCGGGGCTGATGGAACAGGCCACCCTTAATCCTACCCAGAAAAATCGTTGCTGGGATGATAAGAAGGTTGATGCACATCATGCCATCATCCCCACCGCCCGCGCCGGTAAAATCTCGTTAACCGAGAACGAACAGCGGGTTTATGCCCTGGTGGCGCGGCAATATCTGATGCAGTTTTGCGCTGACGCAGTATTTCGCCGCTGCGTGATCAACGTGGATATTGCTGGCGGCAAGTTTGTCGCCAAGGCGCGGTTTTTAGCCGAAGCGGGCTGGCGCACGTTGTTGGGCGGTAAGGAACGTGATGAAGAAAATGATGGTACGCCGCTGCCCGTGGTGGCTAAAGGTGACCAGTTGTTATGTGAGTCCGGTGAAGTTGTTTCCCGTGAAACCCAACCGCCCAGGCCGTTTAACGATGCGACGCTGCTGTCAGCCATGACCGGTATTGCGCGGTTTGTTCAGGATAAGGAATTGAAAAAAATCCTGCGGGCCACCGACGGTTTGGGAACTGAAGCAACCCGTGCTGGAATTATTGAATTGTTGTTTAACCGTGGTTTTTTATTCAAAAAAGGTCGGAATATTCTTTCTAGCCCAACTGGACGTGGTCTGATCCACGCATTGCCGCAGAGTGCCGCCAGCCCTGACATGACCGCCCATTGGGAAGCGACCTTAACCAAAATCAGTGAAAAACAGTGCCGTTATGAGGATTTTATGCAACCGTTGACCCAAACGTTGCATGGTCTGATTATCCAGGCCCGCCAGCAACCGTCGCCTCCTTCGCTGCGAGGACTTCCTGCGGCCATACGTTCGTCGGGCGGCAAGACTGCCAGCGCTAAATCGACGCGGTCGACACCGAAAAAATCACGCAAACCTGCGGCAAAGCCATAATAGTGACAATGTCACCATTATGGCGGCTACCTCCTGAACCGGACTGACTTACAGCAGTCGATTCATTGGCCAGCCCCAGGCCAGTCTCTGGATTACAGCGTAAAATCAGCCCAAATGGGCGCATGGTCTGACGGTTTTTCCATGGCGCGGATGTCATAATCGATGCCAACGGCAGCACAAGCCTCGGCCAGTGGTTTGGAGGCTAGTAGCAAGTCGATGCGCAGACCCCGGTTTTCATCGAACCCACGTGAGCGGTAGTCAAACCATGAGAAGCGGTCGGCGCTATCGGGATACTGTTGACGGAAGGTATCAATTAATCCCCAATCTTGTAACCGGGCAAGCCATTGCCGTTCTTCGGGCAAAAAGGAACACTTGCCGGTGCGTAACCAGCGCTTACGGTTTTCCTCCCCGATACCGATATCCAAATCGGTGGGGCTGATATTGATATCACCCATAATCAACAGCAGTGATTGGGCATGGTGATTTTGTTCTACGTAGTGCTGCAGATCCTGATAAAACCGTTGTTTGGCCGGAAATTTTATGGGGTGATCGCGACTTTCCCCTTGAGGGAAATAGCCATTCACTACCGTGAGGATCCCCTGTGGTGTGGTGAAATCCGCCATAATGATTCGGCGCTGGGCGTCAAGTTCATCGGTGACGAAACCCTTACGGATGGCCAATGGCGCCTCGCGGCTAAGTAGCGCTACGCCGTAGTGGCCTTTTTGCCCATGATAATAAACGTGATAACCATACTTGCTAACATCCTCAAGCGGGAACATGTCATCGTGGACTTTGGTTTCCTGCAGGCCGATAACATCGGGCTGATGTTGCTCGATTATCGCTGCCAATTGATGTGGTCTGGCACGCAGGCCATTGATGTTAAAGGAGACAAACTTCATTATGCACGCCATCGAAAAGAAGGTTGAATGATGGTAGCAGAAAAAGGCGTGCTTTCAAATGCATCGGCTCGAACCTTGGTGGGCCGATGCAACGCATCGTTGTCTCGCTACGCTCGGCTCGAACCTTGGTCGAAGGTTCTCATCCTCCCCCTAATGGGAAGTCTGTTAATTTGGTGGTGTTGATAAGGCGGGTGTGACTCTGTGAAATGGTGGTGGGGGAAGGATAATTCGTCACTGCGTTCCTCACCCTGCGGGCCGATGCAATGCATCGTTGTCTCGCTACGCTCGGCTCGAACCTTGGTCGAAGGTTCTCATCCTCCCCCTAATGGGAAGTCTGTTAATTTGGTGGCGTTGATAAGGCGGGTGTGACTCTGTGAAATGGTGGTGGGGGAAGGATTCGAACCTTCGAAGTCAGTGACGGCAGATTTACAGTCTGCTCCCTTTGGCCGCTCGGGAACCCCACCAGGGGTATCGGTATTATCGCGTTAAGCGGGGCGCATCATATCAAATAAAGGCACAGTGTAAAGAGTAAATATCTCTATAATGATTCACTTGCCGGTTTTTTCAACATAAGGCGGCAAAAGCCGCCATTGTGAAACTGTTGCCCACGTAAAAGTTCGTGGGCAGCGTCATTTACATGCTAGAGAATAATGGTGCGGTTGCCATAGACAAATACCCGCTGTGCCAATACGCGGTATAACGCCCGGCTCAAAACATTTTTTTCCACATCACGGCCGGCACGCATCATATCTTCCGCAGTATAAGTGTGGTCCACGTTAATGACATCCTGGCTAATAATCGGCCCTTCATCAAGATTGTCATTAACGTAATGTGCCGTGGCGCCGATGATCTTGACGCCGCGTTCGTAAGCCTGATGATAAGGGCGGGCGCCAATAAAGGCGGGGAGGAACGAATGGTGGATATTGATAAGCTTATTGGGATAACGGCGGACAAATGTCGGCGTTAACACGCGCATATACTTTGCCAACACCACATAATCCGGTGCATAGGTATCAATTGTCTCCGCCATGTGCTCGTCATGTTCCTCGCGGCTAAAGCCTTCATGGCTGACCAAATGAAACGGAATCGCGAAACGCTCGACCAGGGTACGCAGCGTATCATGATTACCAATAACGGCAGCGATATCCACGTCCAGACCGCCGTAGGCGCTTTTCATCAACAGATCACCCAGACAATGCGCCTCTTTGGTCACCAGAACCACGATTCGCCGCCGGCCGGCATATTTCAACTCTCGAATCGTGCCCTGAGGCAATACCCGATCGAGGTCGTCCAGCAGACGTTGATCATCAAACACCCCTTCGAGCTCGGTACGCATAAAAAAACGCCCGCTGCGGTGATCAACATATTCATTATTTTGCACGATATTCAAATTGTGACTGAAACAAATGCTGGTGATTTGTGCAATCAAACCCTTCTCGTCCGGGCAAATAGTACGTAATATTTTTCGTTGGATATTTTGCGACTGCATTAACGTGCCAATCCTGTACATACTGAACTAATGATAAAAGGTTGTGGAATGCCGAGCACATATTTCGGTTTAGCCGCCACAGCACTTTTTGAATTTTTTACCCGAACCGCAGGGGCAGGGGTCATTTCTAGCGGGCAACTTATGCACACCGTCCACATAATACCAGCGTTCAGCCATTCGGACAAAGCGGGAGCGCTCATGAATAAAACCCGGCTGCTGTTTTGCTTCATCATAAAACCGAGCAATAAACTCCACATAGCCTTCATCGGATTGCTTAACCTCTGTCGTGTGCAAAATAGCCAGTCCAAGCCACTGCGTAGTGGCGAAATTTGCGGAAATTTCACTACGCCACTGGGCCGCCTTGCAGTCCGGATACCAGGTGGCAATCAGGTAATCCACATTTTGCAGTACAAAGGCGGTATAACGTGAACGCATTAATTCGACGGGCCGCTCCGGTTGCCGAGTTCCGGCTATCAGCGGAGCGCAGCAGTGCTGGAAATCTACACCGCTTTGGCAAGGACACAAATTTTCCACATAACCTCGGTTGATGGTGGTGTCTGTTGGGTGTGGGATCGAGGGGGTTTATCCCGAGATATAAAAACGATAATTAGGATTTTTCGCACCACAATCTGGCAAAAATGCTGAGATTTTTTAGCGCCTAACTCGGGGTAAGTCTAAGCAAAAACGTAATACTTTTGAACCACTAATGATACGAAATTTCAATGAAATGGCTATTTAACCTTGTAAAGCTGCCGACAAAGCTCCATCATTTTGCCCCGATATGATGCTTTTTTACCTAATGGCGACTAGGCTCCTTAGTAAAGTAGCATCATTTTAACGCTGTCGTCGACGCTCTCCGGGGGGGTTAAAAAGGTTATCAGGGGGCGTTAGATACGTCACAAGGTAAAAGGTGGAACATACGGATAAAAGTATAGTAGGCAACACTCGTAACCCCTGACATTTCTTAAAGTAAATGTGGTATGGCTGAGCCACGGCGAAGCTGATCGCGGCAAGGGGTCTTTAATGGCGAATCCGTTAGTAAACAAACAAATTTTGATTGTGGAGGACGAGGCTGTATTTCGGTCCGTACTATCTGAATTTCTGACGTCGCTGGGAGCACTGGTGCATCAAGTCAACCACGGACGCGAGGCGCTCAACTTGTTGCCATCCATCCGTCCTGATCTGGTGATATGTGATTTGGAAATGGGGGAAATGGACGGGTTGACCTTCGTGGAACGTTTTCGCGCGGTGGATGCTGCGACACCGGTGCTGGTGGTTTCCGGTACCGATCAAATGACAGATATCGCGAAAGTTTTGCGTCTTGGGGTTCAGGATGTGTTGCTCAAACCAGTGGATGACTTTGTTCGCCTACGCGAAACGGTGCTCGCGTGCCTTTACCCCGATATGTTCACCTCGCAGGTGGATGAAGAGGAACAGCTATTTCAGGACTGGGACGCACTTAGCCAGCATCCTGGGGCTGCGGCTAAACTGCTTAAGCAACTCCAGCCACCGGTCCAACAATATATAGCCCGTTGCCGAGTAAATTATCGGCAATTAACCGTGGCTGAACAGCCGGGCATGGTCTTGGATATTGCTGCACTTTCAGAGCATGATTTGGCCTTTTATTGTCTGGATGTCACCCGCGCCGAGGAAAATGGGGTACTGGCGGCCCTGCTGTTACGTGCATTATTTAACGGTTTGCTACAGGCGCATATGGCTAATAGAGCACATAAGTTGCCTGAGTTGTCTACGCTGCTTAAGCAGGTGAACCAATTATTGCGCAAAGCCAATCTTGACGGCCAATTTCCTTTGCTGGTGGGATATTATCACCGTGGCTTGAATAACTTGATTCTGGTATCGGCGGGACTGAATGCGACGCTGAACGCCAATAACCAACAAATACAGTTAAATAGCGGCGTACCGCTAGGCACCATGAACAGTGCTTATCTTAACCAGGTGAGCCTGAATTGCACTGCCTGGCAATGTCAGGTCTGGGGCGCGGGCGGTAAGTTAAGATTAATGCTGTCCGCTGAATAATTCACCACCGGTTGCCCTTACAGCCGGTTACTGCTTATTTGAACCAGCAAGTTATTAATTTTTAAACCATTCCAATATGGGTAATTGTCCTAAATTCTCATCAAACCCCTCCTTTCATTGAGCACCTTTTTGGTAAGCTGGTATACTTGATAGGTTTGAAATTAAATAATTAAATTTATTATTTTGATGATAGAAGAGAGGTGGTTGATGTCTACTAATAATACCAAAGTTACAAAAGCCGTAATACCGGTTGCGGGATTGGGAACGCGAATGCTGCCGGCAACCAAAGCTATTCCTAAAGAGATGCTTCCATTGGTAGATAAGCCGCTGATTCAGTACGTTGTTAACGAGTGTATCGCCGCAGGTATTAACGAAATCATCCTGGTTACTCATTCATCCAAAAACTCGATTGAAAACCACTTCGATACCAGTTTTGAACTGGAAGCTATGCTGGAAAAACGCGTTAAGCGCCAGCTATTGGCCGAAATCCAAGCCATCTGTCCGCCTCATGTCACCATTATGCAGGTTCGCCAGGGGTTGGCTAAAGGTCTGGGCCATGCGGTGATGTGCGCACATCCGCTGGTGGGTGACGAACCCGTGGCCGTTATACTGCCTGACGTTATTATCGATGAATATGAATCTAATCTGAAAACCGAGAACCTTAGCGAAATGCTGGCCCGTTTTTCTCAGACCGGCCGTAGCCAAATCATGGTTGAACCCGTTGATGACGTCACCAATTATGGCGTAGTGGATATTCAGGGCCGTGAACTGCAACCGGGTGAGAGTGCACCCATGGTGAATGTGGTGGAAAAACCAGCGGCCGATGAAGCACCGTCTAACCTGTCGGTGGTAGGGCGTTACGTGTTGTCAGCCGATATTTGGCCGCTATTGGAAAAAACGCCTCCCGGAGCGGGTAACGAAATCCAACTTACCGACGCCATCGCGTTATTGATGGAAAAGGAAACGGTGGAAGCCTACCACCTCAAAGGCCTTAGCCATGACTGCGGTAACAAACTGGGTTATATGGAAGCCTTTGTTGAATATGGTATGCGACATGAAACGTTGGGCGAAGAATTTACCCAATGGCTTAAAGAAACCATCGTAGAGTAACGATTTTACATATTTTCAGAGTTAATTTTCAACCGGGAATTTCAACATGAAAGTGACTGTATTTGGTATTGGATATGTGGGTTTAGTACAAGCCGCAGTGTTGGCGGAAGTGGGTCACGACGTTCTTTGCGTCGACGTAGATGAACGTAAGGTGGAAAACCTAAAAAACGGTAATATCCCAATTTACGAACCGGGTCTTACGCCACTGGTCCAGCAAAACTATGAATCTGGCCGCCTGCAATTTACCACGGATGCCAAGGCCGGTGTGGATCACGGTGTTATGCAGTTTATCGCCGTGGGTACCCCCCCCGATGAAGATGGCTCGGCCGATCTGAAATATGTTACAGCGGTGGCTCGTACTATTGCTCAATATATGACCGACCATAAGGTGGTATTGGATAAATCCACCGTACCTGTAGGCACGGCGGAAAAAGTTCGTTCGGTCATGCAAGAAACACTGAATGGCCGCGATAGCACGCTGACCTTCGATGTGGTTTCCAATCCGGAATTTTTAAAAGAAGGGGCGGCGGTAGCGGACTGTATGCGTCCAGAACGCATTGTGGTGGGTACCGACAATGATGACGTTGTTGATCTGTTGCGCGAACTGTACGAGCCCTTTAACCGCAATCATGACCGCATGATCCTAATGGATATCCGCAGTGCGGAATTAACCAAATATGCCGCGAACTGTATGCTGGCCACCAAGATCAGCTTTATGAACGAGATCTCTAACCTGGCAGAATTGCTGGGTGCGGATATTGAGAAGGTTCGTCAGGGGATCGGTTCGGATTCGCGTATTGGTTATAGCTTTATCTACCCCGGTTGCGGTTATGGTGGTTCCTGCTTTCCGAAGGATGTCCAGGCGCTGATTCGGACTTCCGAACACATCGGATATCAACCGAAACTGTTGCAGGCAGTGGAAGATGTTAACTATCAGCAAAAAGATAAACTGCCGCAATTTATCAAGCGTCATTTCGGTGAAGATTTACAGGGGAAAACCTTTGCCCTCTGGGGACTGTCGTTCAAACCTAATACCGATGACATGCGTGAAGCTTCCAGCCGAGTGCTGATGGAAGCGTTATGGCAAGCTGGCGCACGGGTGCAGGCGTTTGATCCCGAGGCAATGGATGAAACCCAGCGAATTTATGGTGACAGGAGCGACCTGGCGTTAATGGGGACCAAAGAAGCTGCGCTTCGTGGTGCTGATGCGCTGGTCATTTGTACCGAATGGCAAAATTTCCGCGCGCCGGATTTTGATACCATCAAGTCAGCCCTGAAACAACCCGTTATATTTGATGGCCGTAATCTTTATGATCCAGAGCGTGTAGCATCACGAGGATTTGTTTATTACGGCATTGGACGCGGTGCATCTCTCACGTCATATAAGTAAGAGGCAGCATGAAATTTTTGGTAACCGGCGCAGCTGGGTTTATTGGTTATCATGCCAGCGAGCGTTTACTCGCTGGTGGTCATGAGGTTGTGGGTATCGACAACCTCAACGACTATTATGACGTTAATATCAAGCTTTCACGTCTTAATCGTTTACGCGATAACCATGCGTTTCAATTTATCAAGTTGGATTTAGCCGATCGACCGGGTATCGCCGAGCTTTTTTCTCAAGGTCAATTCCAGCGGGTCATCCATTTAGGCGCACAAGCCGGGGTGCGCTATTCGTTGCAAAATCCTTTGGCATATGCAGATTCTAACCTGATTGGTCATCTGAATATCCTAGAAGGGTGCCGACATCACCAGGTGGAACATCTTCTTTACGCTTCATCTAGCTCAGTATATGGCCTAAATCGCAAACTGCCATTCTCGGCGGATGATGCTGTTGACCACCCGATTTCATTATATGCGGCCACCAAAAAAGCCAATGAGTTAATGTCTCACACTTATTCACACCTTTATCAACTTCCTACTACTGGGTTACGCTTTTTTACGGTTTACGGACCCTGGGGCCGGCCGGACATGGCTTTGTTTAAATTCACGCAAGCAATGCTAGCCGGACGTGATATTGATGTTTATAACCGTGGAGATATGTGCCGAGACTTTACCTATATTGATGATATAGCCGAAGCGATTTTCCGTTTGCAAGAGGTGATACCTCAAATCGATAGCCGTTGGACGGTGGAAACCGGTTCTCCCGCCTCCAGTTCTGCACCCTATTGCGTATATAATATAGGCAATGGCCAACCGATGAAATTGATGCAATACATCCAGGCGTTGGAAAATGCATTGGGTATTAAGGCAAAAATGAATTTAATGCCGATGCAGCCGGGTGATGTGAGGGAAACCAGTGCGGATACCGAGCCTTTGTATCGAGCCACCGGGTTTAAACCGCATACGTCGGTAATCGAAGGTGTCAAAAATTTTGTCAATTGGTATCGTGATTATTACCAACAATGAATCAATGCAACAATGTTTTTGGTCGTTGGATAACAACGGGAAGAGGTGGCTATAGTGCCGCCTTTTTTGATCCTGCGGATATGATTCGATATTGTAGCCAATAACTTTTGGGCGGGGAGGTTTTTCGGCGCGATACCTGTCGTAAGGTCAATGGATAATTTTTCTGCTCATAATTTACACATAATGTGATTTGTTGTCGTTTTTGAACGCAAAAAAAACACCCGCTGAGTATTCAAACGGGTATTTAGAATAGTGATATATTGGATTACAGCAAGAAATCGTCCAGCGTTTTGCCTTCATCTTCAATCGATTTTTTGATGACAGCTGGGGTACGGCCTTGGCCGGTCCACGTTTTACTTTCACCATTCTCATCGATGTACTGGTATTTAGCCGGACGAGCTGCACGTTTCGTTTTACCAGTTGCTTTAGCAGCGCTCATGGTTTGCAGCAATTCATTCGGATCGATACCATCAGCAATCAGCATTTCACGATATTGCTGTAATTTGCGGGTGCGTTCTTCGATTTCAGCCTGTACTTGACTGTCTTCCTCACGGCGTTCGTTGACAACGACTTCAAGTTTCTCCAGCATTTCTTCCAGAGTTTCAAGAGTACATTCTCTAGCTTGCGCACGCAGAGTTCGGATGTTGTTAAGAATTTTAAGTGCTTCGCTCATTGTCCTAATCTCGAATAATATAAATGGGGCGTCGAGGTAATAATAGAGCGGTAGTTTCTTTTCTGCAATAGCTAGTTTGTAAGTTAAGTGAAAAATAATCTTTTTTTTAAACCGCATCGCGGTGGTAAAGGTAAATATAAGGAACATTCAGGCTAATGACAAATTGATTCGTGTTGTGGGGATTTCCAGCGCCAGAGCGGGCGGCAGCACATATTGCACCTACCGTTTCATTATGAGGCATGTTTATATCGGTTGAAAAACGCGGGTTTATAACATTCTGATTAAACGCGGGCGGCAAAAAGACAGTTAGTGACCTGTTGCACATACCGACGGAAGGTAACAAATCACTAGCCAGTGAATGGTAAACAGGCATAGAAATGATTCAGTAAAATTACTGAGATTTTATTCGACCTTAGCGGGTCTACATTATTAACCTTGTGACCGCTGCGTGCCTGGCCTAACCGGGTGGGGCCGCCGCTGCGTGATACCGGTCCCGTGCGTTAAACATTATGATACACTTACGGCAATATTTATTATCCTGATGGTTTCTGCCGGAGTGATGGGTTGATGGCTCAACTATATTTTTATTATTCTGCAATGAACGCGGGTAAATCCACCGCACTACTTCAGTCTTCGTATAATTACCAGGAGCGCGGCATGCGCACTCTGGTATTTACCGCTGATATAGATAATCGCGATGGTCACGGGCTGATCAGTTCGCGCATTGGTCTTTCCTCCCCGGCGCAGCTTTATCACACCGATACCGACATGATGGCCATTATCAGCCAAGAGCACCAGCAGCAACCGTTGCATTGTGTGCTGGTAGACGAAAGCCAGTTTTTAACCCGCGAACAGGTAAATGGACTTTGCGAGGTGGTTGATCAATTGGAAATCCCGGTACTTTGTTATGGATTAAGAACGGATTTTCGCGGGGAATTATTTCCCGGCAGCCTATTTCTTTTGGCCTGGGCGGATAAATTAATTGAATTAAAAACCATTTGCTACTGCGGGCGCAAGGCCAATCGGGTGCTGCGCTTGGACGATATGGGTAAACCCATACATGATGGGCAACAGGTGTTTATTGGTGGCGACGATCGCTACGTCTCGGTATGCCGCAAACACTACACCCTAGCACTACGACAAGAGATCCCCGTACCGGGGTATATACACCTGACACCGTCGAGGTGATGGTTTCGGTGGTCGGGTTGACCCTCAGTCTCAGTGGCACCATTCACAACAACCAGCTTGGCACCGTTACCCGATTGTGGTTCTAACCACGTCGTTAAGCTGGCTATCGGCGCCGTGACGGCCTTTGTTGACCTTACCCTATCAACACACAGCCTCTCGGTTGCCAATGTGCCACTGAGGGTTGTGTGCCACCATTAAGATGATGGGCTTGCGTTTGATGGACGTTGTTTCCGTCTGGCCATGGGGCTGGTCGACTGGTGGATGCCGCAGCGCCATAAGTCCATCGGTGCTGGGAACTGATAAGGACGTGCAGGGGTAAAAACGAAGCAGATTCTAGCTCGGCTCAACGGCCCTGTGTGGCGTTGGGTTCGCGGACCATCACACAGTGCCAGCCAAACGAAAAAAGCCCCCTGCGGGGCTTTTAGGCGTCCCCCCACAAGGGCGGGGAATCTCAGTGGATCCGGCCAAGCCGGATCCACTGAGATTAATCAGCTAATGACTTTCTTACCTTTTTTGTCGGTTTTTTCGACCTTGGCTTCGTGCGTGGTCGTTTTGCTATTGCCTAACGGTGCCGCAGCAAGCGATGCCGCTACGACATTTTCAAAGGGCTCAACGAACTTGCGTCCATAATAGGTATCCAACAGGATTTGCTTGAGCTCGGCAATCAGCGGATAGCGCGGGTTAGCGCCGGTACATTGGTCATCAAACGCATCTTCAGACAGTTTATCCACCTTGGCCAGGAAATCGGCTTCCAGCACACCGGCTTCGCGAATTGAAGCAGGAATCCCCAAATCGGCTTTGATTTCATCCAGCCAGGTCAGTAGATTCTCAATCTTCTGCGCGGTGCGATCGCCCGGCTTGCTCAGTCCCAAATGATCGGCTACTTCAGCGTAGCGACGACGCGCCTGCGGACGGTCATACTGACTGAACGCGGCCTGCTTGGTCGGGTTGTCGTTGGCGTTATAACGGATCACGTTGGAGATAAGCATGGCATTGGCCAGACCATGGGGAATATGGAACTCAGAGCCCAATTTATGGGCCATAGAGTGACATACACCCAGGAAGGCGTTGGCAAATGCAATGCCGGCGATGGTGGCGGCATTATGTACGCGTTCACGGGCAACCGGATTTTTGCTGCCTTCGTGATAGCTTGCTGGCAGGAACTCTTTTAGCAGCTTAATTGCCTGCAGCGCCTGACCGTCTGAGAACTCGGTGGCCATAATGGACACATAGGCTTCCAGGGCGTGGGTCACCGCATCCAGTCCGCCAAAGGCGCACAGAGATTTAGGCATATTCATCACCAGGTTGGCATCGACAATCGCCATATCCGGCACCAGAGCATAATCGGCTAACGGATATTTCTGGCCGGTTGCGTCATCGGTCACCACGGCAAACGGCGTGACTTCCGAGCCGGTACCCGAGGTCGTAGTTACCGCGATCAGCCGGGCTTTGACACCCATTTTCGGGAACTTGTAGATACGCTTGCGGATATCCATAAAGCGCAAGGCCAGTTCTTCAAACGGAGTGCCTGGATGTTCGTACATCACCCACATGATTTTGGCCGCATCCATCGGTGAACCGCCGCCCAGAGCAATGATCACGTCCGGTTTAAAGGAGACCATCTGTTCAGCCCCTTTGCGCACGATGCTCAGGGTCGGATCCGCTTCCACTTCAAAGAATACTTCGGTTTCGACGCCCTGATTTTTCAGCACTGAGGTGATCTGGTCGGCATAACCGTTGTTGAACAAATAACGGTCGGTGACGATGAACGCGCGTTTGGCTCCGTCGCTGACCACTTCATCAAGCGCGATAGGTAATGAACCACGACGGAAATAGATGGATCTAGGAAGCTTATGCCACATCATATTTTCAGCTCGCTTAGCCACGGTTTTTTTGTTGATCAGATGCTTGACCCCGACGTTCTCGGAAATCGAGTTACCGCCCCATGAACCGCAACCCAGCGTCAGTGACGGCGCCAGTTTGAAGTTGTATAGATCGCCGATGCCGCCTTGGGATGCTGGGGTGTTGATCAAAATACGCGCGGTTTTCATCTTATCGCCGAAGAAATTCACGCGTTCCGGTTGATTGTCCTGATCGGTATACAGGCAGGAGGTATGGCCGATACCGCCCATCTCTACCAGTTTTTCCGCTTTGGTCACGGCGTCTTCAAAGTCTTTGGCGCGATACATGGCCAGCATAGGGGAGAGTTTTTCGTGGGCAAAAGGCTCAGAATCATCCACCAGCGTCACTTCACCGATCAGCACCTTGGTATTACCGGGTACCTTAATTCCGGCCATGTCGGCGATTTTAGCTGCCGGTTGACCCACGATAGCGGCGTTAAGTGCGCCATTTTTGAGGATGATCCCCTGAACCGCTTTGAGTTCGTCCCCGTGCAGCATATAACCGCCATGGCTGGAGAAGCGTTCGCGCACGGCGTCATAGATCTGATCGACAACAATAACCGACTGCTCGGAGGCGCAGATCACGCCGTTATCGAAGGTTTTTGACATCAATATTGAGGCGACAACCCGTTTGATATCGGCGGTTTCATCCACCACTACCGGGGTGTTGCCGGCACCGACGCCAATGGCGGGTTTGCCGGAGCTATAGGCGGCTTTCACCATGCCTGGCCCGCCGGTAGCGAGGATCAGATTGACTAGCGGATGATGCATCAACTGGTTCGACAGTTCGACGGTTGGCTCGTCAATCCAGCCGATAATATCTTTCGGTGCACCCGCGGCAACGGCGGCCTTAAGCACGATTTCTGCCGCGCGATTGGTGGCGTTTTTAGCGCGTGGGTGAGGGGAAAAAATAATGCCGTTACGGGTTTTCAAGCAGATAAGCGCTTTGAAAATCGCCGTAGATGTAGGGTTGGTGGTCGGGACGATACCGCAGATAATACCGATAGGTTCGGCAATGGTGATGGTACCGAAGGTGTCATCCTGGCACAGGATGCCGCAGGTCTTTTCATCTTTATAGGCATTGTAGATATATTCGGAAGCGAAGTGATTCTTGATCACTTTGTCTTCCACAATACCCATGCCGGATTCTGCCACAGCCAGTTTAGCCAGGGGAATACGGGCATCGGCCGCTGCCAGAGCGGCGGCACGGAAAATCTTGTCCACCTGCTCCTGGGTAAAATTGGCGTATTCGCGCTGAGCTTTTTTCACGCGTTCTACCAAAGTGTTAAGTTCAGCGACATTAGTAACAGCCATAATGCTCTCCTAATTAATGTTAAAATTTGGGTTAAATTGTTAAACTCTTTAAGTCAAAAGTCTATGCGCCTAAATATAAGTATAAGACGCATTTTATACTAGGTAGTCTATCTGCCTAATGGAAAATAGGCATAGGCACAAAAGGCTATTGACTTAACGAGTCTAAATAACACACTAAGGCAACATTTTTATAACAAAAACCACACTTGAATTCGCTGCCCCGCGCGATAATGACCGAAATAGTAAAGTGTATTGCGGGAAATAATCGTGATATAAATCACAAAATATTGATGCTGACTCCATTCAGCATGCAAGAGTTAGCTGAAATGTTACAACTATTCCATTACAACGTTAAACGATGAAATGTTGGGATAAATCGAAAAACAATATTTTGACAATTTGTTTTCAAATAAACGTAAGTTGTTTACTTCGCCACGGGACAGGGCTGGGGATTGATTGCCAGCTGACGTGTTGACGTATATAGGCACAAAACGCGAGCAAAAACAGCATATGCATTATAGGTTCACGCCACCCTGTGATCTTCGCAGGTTCTTACAATCGTAATAACACGTTTGCTAGCAAGTGTATAAATATTCTGCTATCCACCCGGACGGTAATGCTCCGTTGAGTGTATATAAAGCATAGCTTGCACCAATCTGAACAACATGCACCTTTTTGTGTCACCTTTTTTTTTCAGTGGTTGATATCGTTAGGCAACCTTTTCCTTATCAAATAAAGAATAAATCAATAATAGATTCATGGAGATAAGCTAACGATGAAAAATCAATCCGTTTTTTTTTATCACTATTCTACAAAGGGTCTTGTCACCATTGGCTACAGATGTTATTAGTGTTTGCAGATCAATCATTAGGGATTTATCCTCTTTACAGACGATATTTAACCTTATGTTTTTTATGTAACAAACTATTAATTAATGATTTTTTAAGGCTGATATTCTTTGTTTTCACTATGACGGAAAATGACTTATTAAAGGGCCTGCGTCCCATTACCCTCTCCCATTTACCGGTACAAACCGGAATGTTTCTCATGCTTGTTTTTTGCGTGTCCTCTCTAGAGTGTGTAAATAAAGAATATCGTCCTTTTACCCTGCGGTTTGGTTTGTCTCAATGGGTAGGGTGTTGTTATACCCGGTTATCGGGAATCTGCGGGTCCTATAGCAGGGCCATGCAATAATAAAAAAACTGGAGTGCACTGATAATGACCAACATCACGAAAAAAACGCTGCTGGCAGCCGGGGTTATCGCCGCGCTAGGAGCGGTATCGGCAGGAACTTCTTTCGCCGCCGATGTCCCCGCCGGAGTACAGCTTGCTGCCAAGCAGGAGTTGGTACGTGGCAATGGCGCTGAACTTCAATCGCTCGATCCCCATAAAATTGAAGGGGTACCAGAATCCAACGTCAACCGTGATTTGCTTGAAGGGCTGACGATTACCGATCTACAAGGTCATGTCCAACCAGGCGTTGCCGAGAGTTGGGAAACTAAAGATTCCAAAGTCTGGATTTTCCATTTACGTAAAACCGCCAAATGGAGTAACGGCGATCCGGTAACGGCACAGGATTTTGTCTACAGTTGGCGCCGCCTGGCCGACCCCAAAACCGCTTCGCCGTATGAAAGTTATCCGCAGTATGCGCATATGCAAAATATCGATGAGATCATTTCAGGGAAAATGAAGCCCGATACGCTTGGCGTGAAAGCCATTGATGCCAATACTCTGGAAGTGACGCTAAGCGAGCCGATTCCTTATTTTCCTAAGTTGTTAAGCCACCCGTCTATGTCGCCGGTGCCGCAAAAAGTGGTGGAAAAATACGGTGATAAATGGACTCAACCAGAAAATTGGGTCGGTAACGGTGCTTATAAATTGAAGGATTGGGTGGTCAATGAACGTATCGTTCTGGTACGTAATTCAGATTACTGGAATAATGCGAAAACCGTTATTAATCAGGTGACCTATCTGCCGATTCCTTCTGAAGTTACCGACGTAAATCGCTATCGCGCCGGCGAATCGGATATGACGTATAACAATCTGCCCATTGAACTGTTCCACAAATTAAAGGCTGAAATTCCCAAAGAAGTCCACGTCGATCCCTACCTTTGTACTTATTATTATGAAATGAATAACCAAAAAGCGCCGTTTAATGACGTCCGGGTACGTACCGCGCTTAAATTGGGTCTGGACCGTGATATTATTGTCAATAAAGTTAAGGCTCAGGGGGATCTCCCGGCCTACGGTTTCACTCCTCCCTATACCGATGGTGCAAAATTAACCCCACCAGCATGGTTTGGTTGGTCCCAGGCAAAACGTAATGAAGAGGGGCGTAAGCTGCTTAAAGAAGCGGGATATACCAAAGATAAACCCCTGACGTTTGATCTGTTGTACAACACGTCTGATCTGCATAAAAAACTGGCCATTGCCGCAGCGTCCATATGGAAAAAGAATTTGGGCGTGAATGTGAAATTGGAAAATCAGGAATGGAAAACATTCTTAGATACACGTCATCAGGGTACTTATGATGTGGCCCGCGCTGGCTGGTGTGCCGATTATAATGAACCCTCGTCGTTCCTGAATATTATGCTAACCAATGGTTCGAGCAATACTGCTCACTATTCTGATCCAACCTTTGATAAACTGATTGGCGAAGCGGTGGCCGCGTCATCAACCGAAAGCCGCGCCGGCTTGTATCAGCAAGCTGAACAACAATTGGACAAAGATTCTGTAATTGTTCCCGTCTATTATTATGTTAACGCCCGTTTGGTGAAACCCTACGTTGGCGGTTATACCGGGAAAGATCCACTGGATAATGTGTACGTGAAAGATCTCTATATCATCAAACATTAACCGCGTGTTAGTGACGATCACAGGGCAGGGCCTTTACGGGCCATGCCCTGTTTTTACTGTTCAGTGTGAACGCTTCAACAGTGCACGTTATAGGTATTAGGCATGTTAAAGTTCATTATCCGTCGGTTTCTGGAAGCCATACCGACGCTATTTATCTTGATTACCCTCTCATTTTTTATGATGAGATTGGCACCAGGCAGTCCGTTTTCCAGTGAACGTGGTTTGTCGCCGGAGGTGATGGCCAATATCGAAGCCAAGTATCATCTCAACGATCCCATGTTAAAACAGTATGGTGATTATTTAGTTCAATTAGCCCATGGGGATTTTGGCCCGTCCTTTAAGTACAAGGATTATTCGGTCAACGATTTGGTCGCCAGCTCGTTCCCGGTGTCGGCTAAACTCGGCTTGGCCTCCTTTATTCTGGCGGTACTACTGGGGGTCACTGCCGGGGTTATCGCGGCGCTGCGGCAAAATACCAAGTGGGACTATCTGGCAATGGGGTTCGCCATGACCGGCGTTGTGATCCCCAGTTTTGTCGTGGCTCCGCTGCTGGTGCTGATTTTCTCGATTACCCTGAGATGGCTGCCCGGGGGCGGTTGGAACGACGGTGGTTTGCGCTACATCATGCTGCCGATGATTGCCTTGTCGTTGGCCTATATTGCCAGTATCGCCCGTATCACCCGAGGTTCGATGATTGAAGTGTTGCACTCCAACTTTATTCGCACCGCCCGGGCCAAGGGATTACCCATGCGGCGTATCATTTTTAACCACGCGCTCAAGCCCGCCCTGTTGCCGGTTATCTCTTACATGGGGCCCGCGTTTGTGGGGATTATCACCGGATCCATGGTAGTAGAAACCATCTTTGGCTTGCCTGGTATTGGTCAGCTGTTTGTTAACGGCGCCCTTAACCGCGACTATTCGCTGGTACTAAGCCTGACCATTCTGGTAGGTACCTTGACCATTTTCTTTAATGCGATTGTCGATGTGTTGTATGCGGTGATCGATCCAAAAATACGTTATTAACGCTGGAGCACTCACCATGATGGTAGGTAATAAAAATAGCGAGGCTCTGGAGAAATTCAGCGAAACACTGGAAGTAGAAGGCCGTAGCCTCTGGCAAGATGCCCGTAGGCGTTTTATTCATAATAAGGCGGCCCTCACCAGTCTTGTGGTCTTGGGGCTCATTGTACTTTTCGTTGTATTTGCGCCCTCGCTAGCGCGGTTTAGCTATTATGATACGGATTTCTCTATGATGTCGAATGCGCCGGACTTAACGTCCGGACATTATTTCGGCACTGACTCATCCGGCCGCGACTTGCTGGTGCGAGTTGCTATTGGCGGACGTATTTCGCTGATGGTCGGCGTCGCCGCCGCGCTGGTGGCGGTGGTTTTAGGAACCCTTTATGGCGCCATGTCCGGCTATTTAGGCGGCAAAATTGATTCACTCATGATGCGGTTGCTGGAAATCCTCAACTCGTTTCCATTTATGTTTTTTGTGATTTTGCTGGTGACGTTTTTTGGTCAGAATATTTTCCTGATATTTGTCGCTATTGGCATGGTTTCCTGGCTGGATATGGCACGTATTGTGCGTGGACAGACCCTAAGTCTAAAACGTAAGGAATTTATCGAGGCGGCGGTGGTTAGCGGCGTTTCCACGCGTAATATCGTCTTGCGGCATATCGTACCAAACGTACTGGGCGTGGTGGTGGTCTATGCGTCGCTATTAGTGCCCAGCATGATTTTGTTCGAGTCTTTTCTCAGCTTCCTCGGCTTGGGTACGCAGGAGCCGCTGAGTAGCTGGGGCGCGTTGCTCAGTGATGGCGCCAATTCAATGGAAGTCTCCCCGTGGTTGCTGGTCTTTCCTGCGCTATTTTTGGTGGCTACGTTGTTTTGTTTTAATTTCATCGGCGATGGCTTGCGTGATGCCCTCGATCCGAAAGATCGTTAAGGAGTCCCGTTATGAGCATAATCGACAGTTCCACCCAGGTTAGCGCGGATCAAGAGCCGGCGTTACTGGATGTTAAGGCGCTGCGGGTCTCGTTCGCCACATCCGACGGTGACGTTACCGCGGTTAATGATCTGGACTTTACCCTGCGCGCCGGGGAAACCTTGGGCATCGTGGGAGAATCCGGCTCCGGGAAATCCCAAACTGCCTTTGCCCTGATGGGTTTGCTGGCCAGCAACGGCCATATCGAGGGTTCGGCTAAATTTAACGGCCGCGAGATCCTTAATTTGCCGGATAAAGAACTCAATAAGCTGCGCGCGTCAGAAATGTCCATCATCTTCCAGGATCCCATGACCTCACTCAATCCCTATATGCGGGTAGGGGAGCAGCTTATGGAAGTCCTGATGCTGCATAAAAATGTCAGCAAACATGATGCGTTCGAACAATCGGTGCAGATGCTGGATGCGGTAAAAATGCCGGAGGCCCGCAAGCGGATGCGCATGTATCCACATGAGTTTTCCGGTGGGATGCGCCAGCGGGTCATGATCGCCATGGCACTGATGTGCCGTCCCAAACTCCTCATCGCAGATGAACCCACTACGGCGCTGGATGTGACGGTACAAGCCCAGATCATGACGCTGCTCAATGAGTTAAAGCGGGAATTCAATACCGCCATCATCATGATCACCCATGATCTTGGTGTGGTGGCCGGTATCTGTGACCGGGTACTGGTCATGTATGCTGGACGGACTATGGAGTATGGCAAAGCACGGGATATTTTTTATCGACCCAGCCACCCTTATTCCATCGGCCTGCTGGCTGCGGTTCCGCGCCTCGATGCCGACGGGTCGGAGATGATGGTGACCATACCGGGTAATCCACCCAATTTGCTGCGTTTGCCACAGGGATGTCCCTTCCAGCCCCGCTGTCCTTTTGCCATGGATGTGTGTTCTACCATACCGCCGTTAAAGCAGTTTGATGATCAGCGTCTGCGCGCATGCCACAAATCACTGGAGGAGTTGGTATGAATGCCATGGCCGATAATAAAAAGGTGCTGCTTGATGTCGAAAACCTGAAAGTGTATTTCGAGGTGAGGGGCGATAAACAATGGTTCTGGCAATCAGCCAAAAACCTAAAGGCGGTTGATGGGGTCTCTTTGCGGCTCTATGAAGGCGAAACCCTAGGGGTCGTGGGAGAGTCTGGTTGCGGTAAATCGACTTTTGCTCGTGCATTAATAGGATTGGTTAAATCCACCAGCGGGCGAATTGCCTGGTTGGGTAAAGAATTACAAGGGATGAACAGCGCGGAATGGCGGGCGACGCGTAATGATATCCAGATGATTTTTCAAGATCCGCTGGCGTCACTGAACCCACGTATGACCATCGGCGATATTATCGCCGAGCCGCTGCATACCTACCATCCGAAGATGCCGCGTCAGCAGGTCAAAGACAAAGTGAGAAATATGATGTTGAAGGTGGGGCTGTTGCCCAATCTGATCAATCGTTATCCTCACGAGTTTTCCGGTGGTCAATGCCAGCGTATCGGCATTGCGCGCGCGCTGATCCTGGAACCCAAGCTGGTCATCTGTGATGAGCCGGTGTCGGCGTTGGATGTTTCCATCCAGGCCCAGGTGGTGAACCTACTGCAGCAACTGCAGCGGGAAATGGGATTATCGCTGATTTTTATCGCCCATGACCTGGCGGTGGTGAAGCACATCTCAGATCGGGTGTTGGTGATGTATTTAGGTCATGCAGTGGAGTTGGGCACCTATGATCAGGTGTATCACAACCCGCAACACCCCTACACCAAAGCCTTGATGTCGGCGGTACCAATACCCGATCCGGACAAGGAGCGCAATAAAGTCATCCAACTGCTGGAAGGGGATCTGCCGTCGCCGATAAACCCACCGTCCGGCTGTGTGTTCCGTACCCGTTGTCCAATGGCTAGCGAAGAGTGCGCGGTCACCATACCGGTACTGCAGGGCAGTTTTCGCCATGCGTGTTCCTGTATTAAGGTGGATATAAGCCAGTTGGCCCAATAGCCATACCCATACCCGTCATACTTCACGTTGCAGGCGCGTTGGCTTCCTCGCTCACCCCAGTCTTTTACTGATGTAAGCTCCTGGGGTTCACTGCGTTGCCGCCTTCCTGCCACGCGAATTATTTAGGGTATCCCGTCATACTTCACGTTGCAGGTGCGTTGGGAGGCAACGCACTTGACGGTGCGCTTCAGACTGCTGACAAACGGGCCCGCTAACACGCCTTTGCCATCAAGCACGAGTGCACCTGGGGCTGCGCGTTTATTCTTTCCAGATGATATGGCAGATTTTTTCTGATTTATCGCGGCAAATGAGCATACGGGCAAAGATATCATTGACCGGTGATCCTTCATCTTCCGCCAGGCCAATGACCACTTCAGCGAAAAAATCTGGATTAAGATCGAAATCTACCTGTTGGTGCCATTCTTGTGAGGGGTCGAACAACTCTGCTGCACCACGCTGTTCGAACTGCAGATTAAACAGCAGCAGATCCGCCTGATCAAGGTTATCAGGGGCCAGCTCAAGGAAAATATCGTAGGCCTGTTCCAGGGTTTCATCGTCCGTCAGCCGGTTGTCTAAGTCCATAATACGTGTCCCGTTGTCCCCATATCAATAATTATCAGCAAGGCCAGGTTTGGGCGATTAGGGTCGCGCCATAACCTATGTAGGTCCATTACATCACGACCTGCAACTCTTTCACAGTAATGGGCTGAAAAAATAGAATAAGCGTTCGACAATACGCTGCCAGTAAGGTCGCTTGGCCCATACGGCCGGGTCAATGGGTTGCGAACGGGCAATATAATCCTCTTGTACCCGTGCCAGATCACTGCCGAAATCATCATCGTCAATCACTAATGTGATCTCAAAATTCAGCCACAGACTACGCATGTCCAGGTTCACCGTGCCAACCAGGCTTAACTGCCCGTCCACCAGCACGCTTTTGGTATGCAGGAGGCCACCTTTGAACTGATGTATATTGACACCGGCTTCCAGCAGCTCGGCAAAAAATGCCCGGCTGGCCCATCCCACCAGCAATGAATCATTTTGATACGGCACCACGATATGCACCTCGACGCCGCGCTGGGCAGCGGTGCAGATGGCGTGCAGCAGGTCGTCACTAGGCACCAGATAGGGTGTGGTCATGATCAACTGTTGATGGGATGAATAAATAGACGTAAGCAAGGCCTGATGAATCACCCCATCGGGAAAACCAGGGCCTGACGCGATAACCTGAATGGTATGGCCGGTAGCCTGTTCAAACGGCATGATATTGACATCCGGCGGTGGTGGTAGCACTCGGTCGCCGGTTTCTATTTCCCAGTCGCAGGAATAGATGATTCCCATGGCCGTGGTAACCGGACCTTCCATTCTGGCCATCAGGTCGATCCATTGACCCACGCCGGCATCTTGCTTGAAAAACCGAGGATCGACCATATTCATACTGCCGGTATAGGAGATATAGTTATCAATTAAAACCATTTTACGATGCTGCCGTAAATCCATGCGACGCAGAAACACCCGCAGTACACTAACGTGCAACGCTTCAACCACTTCCACTCCGGCACTACGCATCATGGCCGGGTAGGGGCTGCGAAAAAATTTCACGCTGCCAGCCGAATCAAGCATGATACGACAACGTACACCGCGTCTGGCGGCTGCCATCAGGGCTTCCGCCACTTGATCCACCAGGCCGCCGGTTTGCCAGATATAAAACACCATCTCAATGTTGTTTTGCGCCAAGCCAATATCTTTAATCAGCGCTTTGAGTGTGTCCTCGGTGCCGGTAAGTAACTGCAGCTGATTGCCTTTCAGCCCACCCATTCCCTGACGGTGTTCACAGAGTTGAAATAAGGATTGTGCCACTTCGCTGTTTTCGGTGGCGAAAATACGTTTGCACTGTTTGAGATCGAGCATCCATTTTGCTGTGGAAGGCCACATGGCCTTGGCGCGCTCAGCCCTGCGTTTACCGAGATTTAATTCCCCAAACAGCAGATAGGTAATGATACCCACCAGAGGAAGAATATAGATGACCAATAACCAGGCCATGGCGGAAGGAACCGCGCGCCGTTTCATTAACACCCGCAGGGTAACACCGGCGACAAGTAACCAGTAGCCGAACACCACTAGCCAATTGATTACAGTAAAAAAAGTTGTCATAGAGGCGAAAGATCCTGTTCGCAAGGTATTAGGCATGAGTGTACGCATAAGGGGCGGAAAGAGGAAATTGTTTTCCACCGATGGTCATTTTCACACCTACGGCGCGGTAACCGACAGCTTGGCTAGTGGGCGAAAAAGTCTATAATACGTTTTTATCGTTTTGCAAGAGTCTGTCCAGTCATGAAAAGAAGCAGAAATGAAGTCAGTCGCTGGCGTATGCTTAGGCAAGCCCAGCGCAGGCGTAGCCAGTGGGTTGAAGCTCAGTCACGCACCTACCGCCATCTGACTCGTTTGCGGCATCTTCAGCTGAAACAGCAGCGTCGTTCACTGTTGTTCACCATGGTTTATGAGGCCTGATTTTAGGGCTATGCGATTGAGTCAATTAAAAAAAACCGGCTTTTAGCCGGTTTACTGTAATTAAGTTGTCTTGATACTGATTAATCTGGCCTATCCTTGGTAGTAACGCAAAATCTAGTGGGTATAACAACGGTAATTTACTGCGTGCTGGTGGTGGTTGACGTGGATGTTGACGTTGACGACCCCGTGTCCTGCGGATCGCTGGCCGATGCTACCGCCGCTACCGAACCGGCAATGATTCCCGGATCGCTGATGGTGGTTCCTGACGCGCTTTCGGTAGCCGCTTCTGTCGTCCCTGCCGCACCCGCTGCAAATGCTGCAGTGGTGCAGGCGGCATAAGCTACCAGTGTTGCTATCATAATTTTCTTAAACATCGTTACCTCCAGTTGTGAACATCTTAACGGGGAGTACAGCCCTATAAACGTATTAGATAATGATGTGCTCATCAAATTACTTTTTTATTTGGCTAAAGGTTTTTTCAAATAAAATAGCTTTTTTACGGTGTAACAATATGAAACTAGGCTGGTTATTTTTTATACTAAGAATAGTCTTAAATAAGAACAAATGGTATAATTGGCCTCGAAAAATTGACTTATACACATTCTGAATGTGAGTCGTTATTGGATGAAATAATGATTTTTCCATAAAAAAATTAAAAATTAAAAGTATATTAGTATTGAGTTAATTCTTAAAATTTTAACTAAATGTGATATAAATATACTCATAATCTATTGACTATAATCAATTAATTAAAAATGTGCGTCTCTATCAGAGTTGATAATCACGTTGTTGTGTTTTGCCTGATGGGCTTAGTGTGAAAATGAGGATATGCCGACTCTCGGTGCCGGCGAAAATGAATAATTCAACGATAGCGATACAGCATATCGTCATTAATTGGCGTGGTGGTATGTGAGTCGTAGTGCGGTAAGTAGTGCGGTAAGTAGTGCGGTAAGTAGTGCGGTAAGTAGTGCAGTAAGTCGTACAGTAAACTGAAACCACATAAAGCATTATTATAATTTATGAGTAGACAGTTGGGATGTTAGAATAACTAACCTATAACAAGAAAGGAGTGGTGCTTATAAACAGTCGTCGAAGGGATAAAAAAGGTCGCGATGGCGACCTTGTGGACCCGTCGGTTACTGTATTAGAAGGTTTTCCGGTAGGGTTTCACGGCGACCTGTTGGTAAACACCCGCGGCGACATAGGGATCAGCGTCTGCCCAAGCCTGTGCGGCCTCAAGGGCATCGAATTCGGCGATGATCACTGAACCGCTAAATCCAGCTGCGCCGGGTTCATGGCTATCTATAGCCGGTAATGCCCCGGCCGTGAGCAAACGCCCCTGATCACGCAACAATTGAAGACGCGCAACATGGGTAGCCCGGACGGACAGTCGTTTATCCAGGGAATCGACCACGTCTTGAGCATAAATAACATAAAGCAAGTGCATTACTCCCAAAGAATTGGATTTACACAAAGAGATTCACGTTATGACATTGGCTTGTGGAGCGCAACAAAAAATATCTTCTGTTACGTGCGTTGCGTAGAAAACTGTGGGGGCCAGGCTAGAACACATTTTTTGTGGCATAAAAGAGTGATAGTTTGTTGTGGCTTATTGAATATGATTGCTATTTGCATTTAAACTTCACCCCCTAATGGATCTTTTTGTTGATATGGCGTAGATAATTTTGAATCCGATTGGTCGAATTTCGTGGTCATTTGTCCTGTCTGCCGTGCTGCATACCTCGTTGATTGCGGGTATGCTTTATGCTACGGCTAATCAAATAACCACCCCCACCGCGGCAGAGCTACCAATGAGCGTGACGCTGGTAGCCCCCGCGCTGGAGCCCGTTAGGCCGCCGCAACGGCCCACCGTAGAACCCGCCGTAGAACACCCAGTGGAGCCACCTGACGAGCAGCCGGTCATTGAGGACAGCCTTGCGCCGCAAGTCCAGCCTGAACCCCCAGCCCCGGTCCAGCAGCCAAAACCTAGACCTAGACCTAAACCTAAACCTAAACCTAAACCAGTTCATAAGCCGGTGGCCAAGGTGGAACCAAAAGAACTCGCTCCACCCCCGTCTGTCGTCAGCATACCCCAGAACACGCCAATACGGTCTGCTCCGGCATCTCCAACTGCACCGGCGGTCGCCAAGGTGAGTAGCGGACCCAAAGCCGTCAGTCGCCCAGACCCGGCTTATCCTGAGCGAGCCAGAGCGCTGGGGATTGAAGGGACGGTTAAAATACGTTTCGACGTGAACGATGATGGATTGCTGGAAAATGTGCAGGTGATCTCTGCCTCGCCACGCAATGTCTTTGAACGTGACGTCCGTCAGATCACCCGACGCTGGCGCTATGAAAGCGGTAAACCGGGTAAAAACATTGTCGTGACCATCCAGTTCAAGCTTACCGGCGTCAGTAGCGCTACACAATAAGTAACATGTTGGCAGATCGGCAAATAGCCTTGTTATTGCAACCTGAATGCACTGAAATCGGCCCGGGGTTACCGGGCGTCGGGTCAGACGAGGGGCGGCGAAAAATGCTGTTTCTCTTCGGGGATGGGGCGTGCCTTGCCTGAATCGTCCACGGCGACGTAAGTAAAGGCGGCCTCGGTGGCGCGATAACGCTGGCCAATAGGCGCGGACGACACTTTTTTAACCCAGACTTCCACAAAAATATTCAATGAGCTGTTGCCGGTGCCGGTACACCGGGCATAGCAGCAGACAACATCACCCACCGCGACCGGTTTAAGGAACGTCATGCCATCTACTCGCACCGTGACGACCCGGCCTTCAGCCATTTCCTTGGCCAGGATTGCACCGCCCATATCCATTTGCGACATTAGCCAACCACCGAAGATATCCCCATTGGCATTGGTATCCGCAGGCATAGCCAACGTGCGTAACACCAATTCACCGCTAGGTAAAATCGCGTTTCCACTCATATACAGCTCCACTGTCCGCTCATGAAATAACCCGACACGCCCTGGCGACGCGGCGGGTTGCATATTATTGTGAGTTTTTTTGGTCTTCGGTCATATGGCGATAGACATATATGCCGCTTAGCAAGGTGAAAATCAGCGTCAGGCCGGTAAGTCCGAACACTTTGAAATTTACCCAGACGTTTTGCGGTAACCAGAAAGCGATATAAATATTGGCTGCACCGCAAATCAAAAAAAACAACGCCCAGGCAATATTGAGATTGTTCCAGACTTGGGGGGGTAAGGTCAGCTCCTTGCCGAGCATGCGCTGGACCAGCGGTTTGCCCAGGACGAACTGGCTGACCAGCAGAGCAATGGCGAACAGGGAATAAATCACCGTCACTTTCCATTTAATAAACTCGGCATTGTGGTAATACATCGTTAGCGAGCCAAAAATGGCGACCATGACAAAGGTCAGCAAGGTCATTTTTTCGACTTTACGATATTTTAACCAGGTAAACGCCAAGACCAGAGCTGATGCGGCGATCAATGCACCGGACGCGACAAAAATGTCGTAGAGTTTATACACAACAAAAAATACCACTAATGGCAGAAAATCGAGAAACTGCTTCATAAACAAATCCGTGGTTGGTTAAGGATACCTATACCTGCTTTAGGCCTGGCGCAGCAGCATGTACAGACGGTACAGATAAATCAATAATAGTGCGGAAATGATATTACTTAAGCCATTGAGCAGTACTGCGGCAATCAGTGACGAGACCTCAGTAAACTGGACTGCCAGCAACAGTACTGCCGCCTTGGCAAACAGCCAGATCACCACGGCGGGCATAATCAGGCGCACATTGGCAAACGCCATTTTACTACTGAGTCGCATGGACTTGAATGCGCCTAGGTTTTCACTGGTGGCAATCACGGGTGCCAGGCTAAGCGCAATAGCAATAAGAATACCCGGCACCACGATTAATAATAACCCCAACTGTACCAGCAGTGTGGTGATAAAAACCAATAATAATAACCGTGGCAGGATGGGCAGCGACAAACCCACGGCGCGCAGTACACTGACCGGCTGACGGTCGGAGACCAACTTGATCATGGTTAATAGCGCGCCAGCCAAAATAACATTGCCTACCAGCCCGGCAATGGTTCCGGCGGCGGACGCCTTTAATAATACACTCTGCTGCTCCGGCGTCATCTGTTGGACCAGATCCTGCAGGCTCATTGTGGCAGTATCGGTCGCGTCAGTCGTTGCTGTGCCCATCATCACCAGCTGATCGGTGCTGGGCGATAGCGCATGGCCTAATACTACACTTACCAGGGCGGTCAGTAACGCCAACAGGACGATGCTGGCAAACTGGTTGCGGGTAAAATTCAACGTGTCTCGATATAGGGTACTTGCCATAATTGGCATGAGGGCTCCTTGGCAGAACAATCAACAATATTTGCCCGGTATTCTACCCTGTTAATCGTTCTCTGGGCACCCCGATGCCGCCTGCCGGTCCGTTTGCGTCGCAATAATTGCTCCTGGCTTACATTTGGATAGTGGAGGCAGGTTATATTGCGCCCTGGCGCGGTCACACGCGTCATTGGGTTGTCCCTGCTCCCCGGCACGGTTAAATTCACGGCAAGGTGAGGGTCGGGAAGCATAGATGGTGCAGCGTACCGATTTGCCGACCTGGCCGCTTAATGCCTGGCAGCGGGGCTGGCGCTGATTGGTGCCTTTCATACAGCATAAAAACGGGGATAGTGGCTCGGTGAAATCCTCCGGGACTATTATGCTATCACCGTTACCACGACTACCCTCACTGCCCAGGTATTCCCCCCAATAGAATGACACCCGGAAATAAGCGCAGCAGGCACCACAATCCATACAAGGATTGTCATCGTTGCTCATGGTCATTACCCGCCAACTCCACGATCGAATACCTGATTGGTGAATAAAATTACGCCAGGCACTGGCGAAAGCAATGGTTATTCGTCGACCCCGCTTTTTTTGTCCATATTTGCGCTGAATGCGTGTCGATTGATATGGATCAACCTCATGTTTATCCATCCGTTGGTATAAAACAGCATTAACACGTTTTACCTCAAAAAGGCCCTGGGCTATAGCAAAGGTGTATTTGTGATGTGGATCAACTTTGCTGCGGCAAAAATATAATCTTAATAAGGAGTGGCAAATGAAAACGTTGGCGATTGGCATTGCGGTGGCAGCGGCACTACTGTCAACTGCGGTACAGGCGCATCAGGCAGGTGATTTTATTTTTCGCGCAGGCAGCGCAACGGTAAGGCCGAACGAAAGTTCACATGATGTACTTGGGCTGGGCGATTTTAAAGTGGATAACGATACGCAGCTCGGTCTGACTTTCGGTTATATGGTGACGGACAATATAGGTGTAGAACTGCTGGCGGCAACCCCCTTTAGTCATAATGTCGGTTTGAAAAGTACCGGTGATATTGCTTCCGTAAAACAGTTGCCACCGAGCTTGATGGCGCAATACTATTTTGGCGATGCTGAGGATAACTTCAGGCCTTACTTAGGGGTTGGGGTAAACTACACCACCTTTTATGATGCGCACTTTAACCAAACCGGCCGCGATGCGGGACTGACCGATTTAAGTCTGAAACACTCGTGGGGCCTCGCCGGCCAAGCCGGGATGGATTACAACCTGACGCCAAACTGGTTGGTCAATATGTCGGTGTGGTACATGGATATTGATACCGATGTGCGGTTTAAAGCTGGCGGCCAGCAACAGTCGGTACATACCGAGATCAATCCTTGGGTGTTTATGTTTGCTGTGGGCTACACATTTTAAGTGGCAGGCTAAATGGCTGTTGTTTAGTCATCCTGGATAAAGACTGAATTCAGCATCAATATCAATCCGGAAGCACCGGGGTGCCTCCGGATTGTTGTTTATTTTATGCTGATATCGTTTTCCACCGATCTGACGCCTTTGACACCCCGAGTGATGACTACGGCCCGACTGGCTTCGCTTCTGGTACCGACAAAACCACTGAGCTGAACACGTCCTTTAAAGGTTTCGACGTTAATCTCGCGAGATTTTAAATTTTCGTCCTTTAGCAACTCGGCTTTTACCTTGGTGGTGATCACGGTATCGTCGATATAACCGCCGGTACCTTCCGTCTTGGCGGTCGGCGCGCATGCGGTTATCACCACCGCCAACATGGCGGTGATTGCCAGAGCGGTAATGGATTTTAATAATTTCATAATATCACTCCTTAATTGTGATCCTAGTACCATTTTTGTGATGTTGTGGGACACAGACTGACCGTAATGAGTGTTAACGATAAAATGAAATTTATCAATGTTAACCGCGCGTTGCTGCTTTCATTTTGCTGACGAAGGCGCCCAGCTCAGTAAGCATCTTCGCCGGATCCGCAAGATGATGTTCGATAATTTTAACGATAGCTGAACCGGAAATGGCTCCGGCGGCTCCCGCCGCCAATGCTTCGCGCACCTGGTCAGGTTCGGAAATCCCAAATCCCTGCAAGGCCGGTGCTGCGTTAAATTCTTTTAACATCGAGACGAGATGACCCAGCGGGACATGGCCGTGGTTTTCACTGCCGGTCACCCCGGCGCGGGAGAGCAAATAAGTATAGGCACGACCAAAAGAGGCGATCTCGCGCAACAGGTCCTGGCTGGCGTTAGGCGGACAGATAAAAATCGGCGCAACACCATGACGCATTGCCGCCGTGCGAAAGGGCAAACTCTCCTCCAACGGCACGTCAGCCACTAACACCGAATCGACGCCCACCTGAGCACATCGGGCATAAAACTCATCAATGCCGTTATTGAACACCAGATTGGCATACATCAGCAGACCGATGGGGATCTCGGGATACTTTCTCCGGATAGCGGCCAACATGTCGAAACAGCCGCCAGGGGTGACACCGGCGGCGAATGCGCGCAGCGTAGCACTTTGGATGGTTGGGCCGTCGGCCAGCGGGTCGGAGAACGGAATACCTAACTCCAGCGCGTCGGCACCGGATTCAATCAGTGTGTCGATTATCTGCAGCGATAGCTCGGGATTGGGATCGCCTAGCGTGACGAAGGGGACGAAGGCGCCCTCATGGCGATGGTGCAGCGTAGCGAACAGTTTTGCATAGCGTTCCATTAGATTTCTCCTCGCGCTTTTAAAATATCATAAACGGTAAAAATATCTTTATCACCGCGTCCGGAGAGGTTAACCACCAGGATCTGCTGTTTGTCCGGCTCCGCTTTGATCATTTTCAACGCATGCGCCAGGGCATGGGAGGATTCGAGCGCCGGAATAATCCCTTCATGACGCGACAGGCTTTTAAATGCTTCCAGCGCTTCTTCGTCGGTTATTGACACATATTGCGCACGGCCAATGCTGTCCAGATAGGCATGCTGTGGTCCCACGGAAGGAAAATCCAGACCGGCGGAGATGGAATAAGACTCTTCAATCTGGCCGTCGCTAGACTGCATCATCGGTGACTTCATGCCAAAATAGATGCCCAACCGGCCGTGTTTTAGTGACGCGCCGTGTTGGCCGGTCTCTATTCCATGCCCTCCGGGTTCGACGCCGATTAATTGCACCGTGGGTTCGTCGATAAAATCGGCAAACATACCGATAGCGTTGGAACCGCCACCGACGCAGGCCAGTACCGCATCCGGCAGGCAGTGCTCACGTTCTTGCATCTGCCGCTTAGTCTCTTCGCCAATCATACGTTGGAATTCACGCACAATCGTGGGGAAAGGATGCGGGCCAGCGGCGGTGCCCAGCATATAGTGGGCCTTGTCATAACTGCCGGACCAATCGCGCAGGGCTTCGTTACAGGCATCTTTAAGGGTTGACGAGCCGCTATGAACGGGAATGACTTCGGCACCCATTAGACGCATGCGAAACACATTGGGTGACTGGCGTTCAATATCCTTGGCCCCCATATAGATACGGCACTTCAACCCCAGCAAGGCAGAAGCCAGGGCGGAGGCCACGCCATGCTGGCCGGCACCGGTTTCGGCGATAATCTCGGTTTTGCCCATCCGTTTGGCCAGCAGGGCTTGCCCCAGGACCTGGTTGGTCTTATGCGCGCCGCCGTGCAATAAATCTTCACGCTTGAGATAGAGTTTGGTTTTGGTACCGGCAGTCAGGTTGCGGCATAAGGTCAGGGGGGTGGGCCGGCCGGCGTAATGGGTCAGCAAATCGCTGAATTCGGCTTGGAATGCCGGATCGCTTTGGGCACTGACAAAAGCTTCTTCGAGCTGCAGCAAGGCTGGCACCAGAATTTGCGGCACATACATACCGCCAAATTCGCCAAAATAGGGATTAAGTAATGTCATGCGTTGTAATCTCTTGGTTGTCTGGACAATGGATTAATAGGCGCGCAGCGTCTGAAATACCGTAGCCAGTTTATGATGATCTTTTATACCCGGGGCGCTTTCTACGCCGGAGTTGAAATCCAATCCGATACAGCCCAACTGCGCGGCCTCGACACAGTTGTCTGCCGCCAGTCCGCCCGCCAGCATAACGTTGTCCAGCGGTTGACCGGCCACCAACGACCAGTTGAAGGTTTGGCCGCTGCCGCCGCCATTATCCAACAGATAACGATCGACATCGGTTAAGTCGTAGTGGGGCGAGTGGGTGCGCATATCCAGCGCTTTCCAGATCCGGCATGCGGGGGGCAGCGCCTGGCGCAGTGCGGAAATATAGGCCTGATTTTCAGCACCGTGCAGTTGAACCGCGTGCAAGGACAGTGCGACGGCAATGGTGACCACCTCGCTGATGGCGCTATCGCGAAAAACGCCGACGAAGCGCAGTTCACTGCCTGCCATCACGTCGCGGGCGCGGATAATATCCACCTGACGCGGCGAACCGGGCACAAAAATCAAACCGCCATACAGTGCGCCGGCGGCCTGGGCGGCAGCGGCATCTTCTGGACGTGTCAAACCGCACACCTTATTTTCGCCCAGCAATACCCGGCGCACTGCATGGTGCAGATTCGGTTCGGCCATTAGCGCACTGCCGATTAAAAAACCGTTGGCGAAGTGACTCAACTCTCTGACCTGGCGATAGGCGGTGATGCCGGATTCGCTGATAACCGTCACACCTGGCGGCAGCAGTGGCGCCAGCCGACGAGTGCGACTCAAATCAATGGTGAGATCACGTAAATCGCGGTTATTAATGCCCACCACTTTGGCGCCGAGTGCCACGGCGCGCTGACATTCCTCTTCGGTAATGGCTTCGGTAAGTACCCCCATATCCAGGCTGTGCGCCACTGCGGCCAGTTCCCGATAACGCTCGTCGTCCACTACCGATAACATCAGCAAAATGGCGTCAGCCTGATGATAGCGGGCCAGGTATATCTGGTAAGGGTCAATAATAAAATCTTTGCACAGCACCGGCTGGGAGATAACGGCGCTGATCTGGCGCAGAAAATCGAAACTACCTTGAAAATATTTTTCGTCGGTAAGTACCGAAACCGCTGAAGCATAATCTTTATAGACGCTGGCAATCGCTGCGGGGTCAAAATCTTCGCGGATCAAACCTTTTGATGGCGACGCTTTTTTGCATTCCAGGATAAACACCGTGCGCGAACCGCTCAGCGCATGATAAAAGTTGCGGGTACTCGGTGTAACCGCGTCGCGAAAGCCACTTAACGGCTGGCGTTGTTTACGCTGCGCGACCCAGAGATGTTTATCAGCAACGATTTTTGTCAGTACCGTATCCTGCATATCCTATCCTCTTGCTGCCAAAGCTGTTACCCGTTCATAAGCAACACCACTGCGGATGACCGCCAATGCCCTTTGGGTATTGTCACGCAAATCCTCTTGTCCGAATAATTTCAACAGCAGGGCCACATTGGCGGCCACCGCGGATTCGTGAGCGGGATCTCCTTTACCTTGTAACAACCGCGCCAAAATGTCACGATTTTCCTCCGGCGAGCCCCCCAGCAAGGCGTCGGCCGGTTGGTGCGTGAGGCCGAAATCAGCCGGCAGCAACGGGTAACTGTTGATCTCTCCGTCCTTCAGTTCTGCCACCTGGGTCGGGCCGTGCAGCGCCACTTCGTCCATTCCGCTGCCATGCACTACTGCCGCCCGTTGGTAGCCGAGCACACGCAGCGTCTGGGCAATCGGCAGCACCAACTCGGGACTGTAGACACCGATGAGCGCCAGCGGTGGGCGGGCCGGGTTAATCAGCGGACCCAGGACATTAAATAAGGTGCGGGTTTTTAATTGCTGGCGTACCGGCATGGCATGGCGAAAACCGCTATGGTAAAGCGGTGCAAACAAAAAACACACGCCCAGTTCATCCAATGCCTGGCGCGATTGTGCCGGCGGCATATCCAAGCGAATGCCGAAGGCTGCCAGCAGATCCGACGATCCTGAGCGGCTTGACACGCTACGGTTGCCATGTTTTGCCACCCGGACGCCACAGGCCGCGGCAACAAAGGCGCTGGCGGTAGAAATATTGATGCTGTTGGAACCATCTCCGCCGGTGCCGACGATATCGGCAAAGGGGTAATCCGGGCGAGGGAAGGGCAATGCATCGGCCAACAGTGCGCTGGCGGCCCCGGCGATTTCGTCGGGATGTTCGCCGCGTATTTTCATGCTGATCAGCGCCGCCGCCAGTTGCGCGGGGGCCAACTGGCCTTGAATAATCGAGCCAAACAACTGCTCGCTCTCCTGTCGACTGATGCGCTCGGCGCGATATAATTTTTCCAGTATCTGTTGCATGGGTAGAGTCCTTTGAGTCAAGCCAGCGCCCAGGCTAGGGTCTGGTTGAGTAAACGCGCGCCTTGGGTGGTGAGGATGGATTCCGGATGAAACTGAAAGCCGCAGACACGGTCGGCATCATGCCGCACTGCCATCACCATATCGTTAAAATGGGCGTTAACGATAAGCCCTGCCGGGATGTTGCTGCCGACCAATGAGTGATAGCGGGCCACCGGCAGGGGATTTGGCATGCCAGCGAACATGCCGATGCCGTCATGATGTACCAGCGAGGCTTTACCGTGCAGGATTTCCCCTGCCTGACCAACATAACCACCATAAGCCTCAACGATGGCTTGGTGTCCCAGGCAGATACCGATGATCGGCATCTGGCCACGAACCTGAGCCAGTAATTGCGGCATACAACCAGCCTCGGCTGGGGTGCCTGGACCAGGGGAAAGTAACAGAACCGGGTTTTCCATCTCCCGTAAACGGCCGATAATATGTTGCGCCGACAGTTGGTTGCGGTACACCACCACCCGATGGCCGGTGGCACGCAGTTGATCCACCAGATTGTAGGTAAAGGAATCGATATTATCGAGCAATAGGATCTCAGCCATCAGAACACCTCCCCGGCATGATGGGCACTGGCAATGGCGCGGAGCACCGCGCGCGCTTTATTACGGCTTTCATCGGCTTCGGCCTGTGGTACGGAATCTAATACCACCCCGGCGCCAGCCTGAACGGTGGCGATGCCGTCCTCAACATAGGCTGAGCGGATGACAATGCACGTGTCCAGCATGCCACTGCCGGTGAAGTAGCCAATCGCACCACCATAACTGCCGCGGCGGCTCCCCTCGGCCGCAGCAATCAGCTGCATGGCCCGTACTTTCGGTGCGCCGCTCAGGGTGCCCATATTCATACAAGCCCGATAAGCGTGTAGCACATCAAGATCGGCGCGTAAGGTGCCTACCACCCGCGAGACTAAATGCATCACAAATGAGTAGCGATCCACCTGGGTGAGATCGGCCACATAACGGCTGCCCGGTTCGCAGATGCGCGCCAAATCGTTACGCGCCAGATCGACCAGCATAAGGTGTTCCGCCAGTTCTTTTTGGTCGGTGCGCATCTCCAGTTCAATGCGGCTGTCGAGATCGGCATCAAGGCTGCCATCGGCACGACGTCCCCGAGGGCGGGTACCGGCGATGGGGTAAATTTCAATTTGCCGATTGCCTGCGTCATATTTCAGTGAGCTCTCCGGTGAGGCACCGAACAGCGTGAAAGCATCATCCTGCATAAAAAACATGTAGGGGCTGGGATTACTTTCTTTTAAGGTCTGGTATGCCGCTAACGGCGACGGGCAGGGCAGGGAGAAACGGCGGGACGGCACCACCTGGAAAATCTCGCCGGCTCTGATGGCCTGCTGCATCTGGGTGACCACCTGGCCGAATTCGTCGTCGCTTTGGTTGATCTCAAGCGTCATCGAGTTGATCGCCTGATGAGGTATCGGTCCCGGTGCTTGCAACAATTGATGCTGCAACTGTTCGATTCGCTGCTGCAAACGCAATTTTTCAGCGGCATTGGGCGTAAACAAACTCCCCTGCAGTGTACAGGTACGCTGCTGGTGATCGAGCACCAACAGGGTCTCAGCGAGATAAAAGCAAAAATCGGGGCAGCGAGGTCCTTGGCTTACCGGCGGCAGCGCTTCGAACCCGGCCACTAAATCGTAGGCGAACAGGCCGCCGAGAAATAACGCCTGGGGGTGTTCTGGTGGGAACGGCACCAGCGTTAACAGTAGGCGCAGGCAGTCAAATACCGATAAGGACCGTAGACGTGCATCTTCATCCATTTGGTCGCCGCCGGCGGGAAACAGCAGTTCGCGTCGGTTGGGATGTTTTTCAATCGACACCTCTGGCGGTAGCGCGGCGTCCAGTAACGGCAACAACGCCGCACCGTTGGCGGTGAGCGCCTGTAGGGTGACTTGAGGTCCCATGGCGGTAATACGTAACGCACTATCAAGCACCATTAGGCTTTGCAGATCGCGCTTATTATCAATTTCTGCGGATTCCAGCAGCAGTGTAGCCTGACGTGCGCCACACAACTGATTGAATAACGCAGTAGGATCGTCGCGATATGTCGCTGCGGCGTGAAGAACTTCGACTTCTGGTTGTGTGGCTTGCATATAATGTTCCCTGATTAACGCCCATAAAAAAAGCCCGCTTAATAAGCGGGCTGTTGGGATCTTGCTCTGCCTGATGACAGCAACGCATGATAACACCACCCGCTAAAGGGAGGTGCGCCACCAGCAAAGCGTTACCACGGTTAAGATTATCATCAGCAGATTCTCATCGGTCATATTGATGCGTACTAGTAAACTAGTTCAGCAATGAAATGTCAACAAACGTCGCTTAAAATCAGTTAATTATTTTACTGGTTCGGTTAAACACTGTTTGACGCTATGATATGCGCGTTTATTCTTAAAGGTAACTGACCCTTGACCGGCACTTATGTTAAATCACCATTGCTGACCCTGTACGATTTGCACAGCCATACCACAGCGTCGGATGGGGTACTCACCCCATCGGAATTGGTGGCTCGAGCCGTAGCCATGGGCGTGGACGTGCTGGCGATCACCGACCATGACACTGTCTCTGGCCTGGCTGAGGCCAGTTGTGCTGTGGAGCGGGGTTCGCTGGCGTTGACATTGGTGCCTGGTGTGGAAATTTCCACTCAGTGGCAAAATCACGAAATTCATATTGTTGGCCTGGGCTTCGACGCCGCTCATCCGGCGATGTCGGCCTTGTTAAGCGCTCAACGTGAAAAACGTCTGGCGCGGGCCAAGATGATTGCGCAACGCCTGGAGCACGCTGGCATCCCTGATGCCTGGCAAGGAGCAAATCGCTTCGCCGAGGATGAGTTGGTCACCCGTGGGCATTTTGCGCGTTACCTGGTCAGTATTGGTGTTGCCGACAGCATGGCCAAGGTCTTTAAAAAATACCTGTCCAAGGGCAAAACCGGTTATGTGCCCCCGCAGTGGTGCACTATTCCTGAGGCCATTCTTGCCGTGCAACAGTCGGGGGGACAGGCGGTGGTAGCTCATCCGGGTCGGTACCAACTCTCTCCTAAATGGTTGAAACGGCTGTTGGATGATTTTGCCAGCGCTGGAGGGGATGGGATGGAAGTGGCCATGTGCCAGCAGTCACCACAGGAAAAAACCGTTTTGGCCGGGTATGCGCGGGAACGTGAGCTGTTCGCATCCCAAGGGTCAGATTTTCATCAGCCCTGTGCCTGGATCGAACTTGGAAGGAAGCTTTGGCTGCCCGGTGGCGTAGAGCCCATTTGGCGCGATTGGCCGGTTGCACGACGCAACCTCTCTGTTTAGTAGGATAACGCGGTTTGCCGGGGGAACGTCCTCGATAAACGATTTAAGGAGTTTTAATGAGCCAGTTTTTTACTATACATCCAGAAAATCCGCAGCCTCGTCTCATCAGCCAGACCGTCGATTTGCTGCGAAAGGGCGCGGTCATTGTCTATCCAACTGATTCAGGTTATGCCTTGGGCTGCCGTCTGGAAGACAAAACAGCAATGGAAAGAATCTGCCGCATTCGCAAGCTGGACGGCAATCATAATTTCACCTTGGTCTGTCGCGATCTCTCGGAGTTATCCACCTATGCCCATGTGGATAATCAAGCGTTCCGTTTAATGAAAAACAACACGCCGGGTAAATACACTTTTATTCTTAAGGCCACCAAGGAAGTTCCCCGGCGTTTGATGAATGATAAGCGTAAAACCATCGGCCTGCGCGTTCCGTCTAATCCTATTGCGCTGGCACTGTTGGAGACGATGGACGAGCCGCTAATGTCCACGACGCTGATGTTGCCGGGCAATGATTTTGCCGAGTCCGATCCCGAAGTGATCAACGATCACCTCGGCAAGCTGGTGGATGTAGTGATCCACGGTGGTTTCCTTGGACAGCAGCCGACCACGGTTATTGACTTAACCGATGACACGCCGGTGGTGGTGCGCGCTGGTGTGGGCGATATATCGCCGTTTCTGTAGATCTCAATGCGCCGCCTGTGGAGGGGCGCGTTGAGTGATACTCACGAAGAATGATTGTTATCGATGTGGCAATGATGTAGAATACCGGGCTAACTTAATTTTAAGTTGCTGAAAAATATGGCGAAAGCCACCATTCGACGCCTGTGAAGGCGACAAGCGAGGTTGCTCAGTGAGCGAAAAGTTGCAAAAAGTCCTGGCGCGTGCCGGGCATGGTTCCCGCCGCGAAATTGAATCCCTGATTGAACAAGGCCGTGTTAGCGTAGATGGCAAGATTGCCACGCTGGGCGATCGGGTTGATGCCGTCAGTTCAATGAAGATCCGTGTCGATGGGCGGGTGATATCGATTACCGCGTCCAGTGAGTCGGTGTGCCGGGTATTAGCCTACTACAAACCGGAAGGGGAACTGTGTACCCGCCGGGATCCCGATGGTCGTCCTACGGTGTTTGACCGCTTACCCAAGCTTACCGGTTCACGCTGGATTGCCGTGGGTCGTCTGGATATCAACACCTCCGGACTGCTACTTTTCACCACCGATGGTGAGCTGGCTAATCGCCTGATGCACCCCAGTCGTGAAGTCGAGCGGGAATATGCTGTACGGGTCTTTGGTCAGGTGGATGATGAAAAGCTGCGCCTGTTGACCAAGGGCGTGACGCTTGATGACGGCACCGGCGCATTCCGCACCCTGAGTTTCCAGGGCGGAGAGGGGCTGAACCAGTGGTATAACGTCACCTTGACCGAAGGCCGTAACCGCGAGGTCAGGCGCCTGTGGGAAGCGGTTGGTGTACAGGTCAGCCGGTTGATTCGTACCCGCTACGGTGCTATACCCCTGCCGAAGGGATTGCCTCGCGGTGGCTGGACTGAATTACCGCTGGCGGAAATCAACTATCTGCGCGAATTAGTGGAAATGTCTGCGGAAACCGTGACCAAGGTTCCGGTGGAACGTGAGCGCCGGCGCATGAAAGCCAATCAGATCCGCCGGGCGGTCAAACGCCATAGCGTGGTGACACCTACCCGTCGCGGTGGGCAGAGCAGTAAGCGTAATTCTGGTTCTTGAACAACGGGTTCTTGAACAATGGGTTCTTGAAAAACGGGTTCTTGAAAAAACGGGTTCCTGAAACGGTGCGTCGCACCCCCCCAGGGCCGGTTATCACCAATCCACGCCCTGCTGTGCTTTGATACCCGCGTCAAACGCGTGTTTGACCGGGCGCATTTCGCTGACGGTATCCGCCAGATCCAGTAGTTCACGATGGCAGGCCCGCCCGGTAATGATCACCGTTTGCCGGGGCGGGCGATTTTTTATCGCGGCGATCACTTCTGACAAATCCAGGTAGTCGTAGGTGATCATATAGGTCAGCTCATCGAGCAACACGACATCCAGGCGTTCATCCGCCAGCATGCGCAGGCCATGTTGCCAAACTTGCTGGGCTGCCGCCCGGTCGGTTACCCGGTTTTGCGTATTCCAGGTAAAACCGGTGGCCATTACCTGAAACTCGACACCATGCTGTTCCAGCAGATTCCTTTCGCCGTTCGGCCATTGCCCTTTGATAAACTGAATGACTCCGGCCTGCAGGTCATGCCCAACCGCTCTGGTCACCGTACCAAAACCGGCGGTGGTTTTACCTTTGCCATTGCCGGTAAAAACGATGACAATACCGCGCTGTTCGTTTGCGCCTGCAATACGGGCGTCCACTTGCTCTTTTAACCGCTGCTGGCGCTGTTGGTGACGATCTTCACTCATGCTGTTGGTCCTGTGTTAAAGCGCCGGGCCCGGTTTCCGGTCCGGCTGGGCATCAAAACTGATACCGGTTTTGCGACAACTATCGTCACCCATCAGGTAAAGGTAAATTGGCATGATATCCGCCGGGGTCTTTAGCCGATTGCTGTTTTCATCGGGAAACGCGTTGGCACGCATACCGGTACGGGTACCGCCGGGATTAATACAGTTCACCCGTAACGTGGTAGCAGGGTACTCCTCGGCCAATACCTGCATCATGCCTTCGGTAGCAAATTTTGACACCGCGTAGGCGCCCCAATTGGCCCGCCCCTGGCGACCGACGCTGGAACTGGTGAACACCAGGGAAGCATGCGTTCCGCGCAATAACAGCGGCAGCAATGCCTGGGTTAATAAAAACGTGCCGTTGACATTAACCTCCATCACCTGACGCCAAACGTCGGCAGACTGCTGGGCCATCGGCTGGACTTGCCCGAGCTGGCCGGCATTATTGAGCAATCCATCCAAGCGTGGGATTTCCGTCGCCATGCGACCAGCCAACTGCGAGAAATCCTGTGCGTTGGCGGTGGCTAAATCCAACAGATAGATCCGCGCTGGGGCTCCGCCTTCGGCGGCAATCTGCCTTTGCACTGCCGTCAGAGTGGCCTCGGTTCTGCCTAGTAGCAATAGGGATGCGCCATAACGCGCATAGGTAAGCGCCGCTTCGCGACCAATACCATCCCCAGCACCGGTGACCATAATAATACGCTGGGACAATAAATCTTGCTTGGGGTGATAGTTCACGGCGGACTCCTTAGTTAAGCTGGCGCCGTTCGACAGCGAAGGTAAATATGCCCTCACCGTGTCAACGGCGACCCCCCATTTTATGCCTGAAACAGGGATGATTTTCAATCTGTACCTGTTAACTTGGCGCCGAAGACGCTATTCCCTGTGGCTAGTCTGGCTTGAAAAGGTGTAAATCCGGGGGTTTATCACGATTGGCAGGTATAATATTCTGATTTATCAGGCGACGCGAACCAGGACCTTAGCTAGAATAGACCCAACAGAAATCATTTTCAGCAAGGCGGTAGTGTGGAATTTTTAACGCTTTATGGACTTTTTTTAGCGAAAACCGTCACCGTAGTGGTGGCTATCGGCGCGATCCTTATATTGACGGTGGGAGTGCGTCGGCGTCGGCGCAAAGGCGAAATTCAAATCACCGATATGGGCAAGCATTATCGCGAGATGCAACGTGAGATGCAACTTGCCCGCATGGGCGAAGCCGAACAGCGTATCTGGCACAAACGTTATAAAAAGCAGGAAAAAAGTGAGTCTAAAAAGGCGCGCGTTCAGGCGAAAAACGGTGAAAAGGTCGCGCAAAAACCCTGTCTTTATGTCTTGGATTTTAAAGGCAGTATGGACGCTGGTGAGGTCGTGTCTCTGCGTGAGGAAATATCAGCAGTACTGGCGGTGGCCAAACCGGAAGACGAAGTGTTGCTGCGCCTTGAAAGCCCCGGCGGGGTGGTGCATGGTTACGGCCTGGCTGCATCTCAGTTACAACGCTTGCGCGATAAGGGTATTCGCTTGACCGTAGCGGTGGATAAAGTGGCCGCCAGCGGCGGTTATATGATGGCTTGTGTTGCCGACCGTATTGTCGCTGCGCCGTTTTCCATTATCGGTTCCATCGGTGTGGTGGCACAGATCCCCAATTTCAATCGTCTGTTAAAACGAAATGATATTGATATGGAATTGCACACCGCCGGGGCCTATAAACGTACTCTGACGTTGTTTGGCGAAAACTCAGCAGAAGGTCGTGAAAAGTTCCAGCAAGATCTTAACGAAACCCATGCATTGTTTAAACAGTTTGTGCATGATATGCGCCCGTCGCTGGATATTGATGCGGTAGCTACCGGTGAGCATTGGTATGGCAGTCAGGCGAAAGAAAAGGGATTGGTTGACGGTATCGGCACCAGTGACGATTTGCTGATTGCTGAAATGAGTAACCATGAGGTAATAAAGGTGCATTATGCGCAACGTAAACGGTTGCTTTCGCGATTTACCGATAGCGCAGCCCTGAGTATCGAACAACGTTTGATGTATTGGTGGCAACGAAGCAATAAACCACTGCTCTAGGCTGAGTCGAGTTATTGCCGGTGGTATCACCACCGCCCCAATCGCCGCTTATCAAGGTGCGGGGTTTGGGGTGGGTAAACAGACTCACCGAATAACCGAATGCCGTCACGGGGCCGGCCCGTTAGCCGACGACGCCGATTAACGGGCTTGGGCAAACGCTTAATCCACCAGATGGTATTTATCGGATAACACGACGGCCAGATGTTTAAACATATTAAATATTGCCGTGGTTTTTCGGGTGGGTATACCGTCTTGATCGAAAAAAAATTCGCCACGGAAAATCAAAACACCGCCTTTTTGCTCAACTTCGGTCGCTTCCATACCATGCATATATTCATCATGGGCCCGGATAATCCTATTTGCTTCTAGCAGCAGGCTGTGGCGATCAATGGGAATAGTGTTGCCTTGCATCGTTTTAAACTCCTACGTTAGTCTCTTGGGCTATTGTAATACCCGGTTGTGTTTGGCTGCAAACAGACTAAGGTTTATTCGAACGATCAGGTGTTTTTTAATAGGGTAACCGGTTGAGTATGTTCTTTGTACTGTTAACGCTAATCAGTTGCACCAACTTTTTTATCATGTAGAGTGTGGGCCTTCATCAGGTTAGGGGACAAAATAGGTCTTAAATCTGAGCGAATTTATCAATGTTTAATAACAATATTGATAAATTCACTATATTTTTCAAAGGATTAATCTCATGGCAAAGGCGAAAAAGCAGACCGGCTAAACAGAGGTTGATTTTCGGCGGCGTTGTCGCAATATAAAATTCGAGGTATGCCCAGCCAGAGTCTGGCGCACAAAAAGCTTCTTATTACAGAAGAAATAATTTAGGTAAAGGTAAAAATGGGTAAAGCTCTCGTTATCGTCGAATCCCCGGCAAAAGCCAAAACGATTAATAAATACTTGGGTAATGACTATGTGGTTAAGTCCAGCGTAGGCCACATCCGCGACTTGCCCACTAGCGGTTCAACGGCTAGCAAAAAGACCACTGACGCGCCTAAAAAGAAAAAAGTCAAAAGTGACGCGCAAACCGCACTGGTTAATCGCATGGGTATCGATCCTTTCCATGATTGGAAAGCCCATTATGAAGTGTTGCCCGGTAAAGAAAAAGTTGTCAGCGAGCTGAAAGCGTTGGCGGAAAAAGCGGACCATATCTATCTCGCAACTGACCTTGACCGCGAAGGGGAAGCCATTGCCTGGCACCTGCGGGAAGTGATTGGTGGTGATGAATCGCGCTTTAGTCGGGTGGTATTTAACGAAATCACGCGCAACGCCATTACCCAGGCGTTTAAAACCCCCGGCGAACTCAATATTGACCGGGTAAATGCCCAGCAGGCCCGGCGGTTTATGGACCGCGTAGTGGGTTATATGGTTTCGCCACTATTATGGAAAAAGCTGGCCCGTGGGTTGTCTGCCGGTCGAGTGCAGTCAGTGGCGGTACGACTGGTCGTGGAACGTGAACGGGAAGTTAAAGCTTTTGTGCCCGAAGAATACTGGGAATTGCATGCGGATTTACAGGTTTCCGCACAGGCGCAATTGCAAATGCAGGTTACCCATCACGCTGATAAGCCGTTTAAACCGGTAACTCAGCAACAAACTCAGGCGGCGGTAACCCGGCTTGAATCGGCCGATTTCATCATTGCCGATCGCGAAGATAAACCGACCAGCAGCAAGGCCGGAGCGCCATTTACGACTTCCACGCTGCAACAAGCCGCCAGTACGCGTCTTGGCTACGGCGTCAAAAAAACCATGATGCTGGCGCAGCGTTTGTATGAGGCGGGGCATATTACTTATATGCGTACCGATTCAACCAACCTGAGTCAGGATGCGCTGAATATGGCGCGGGACTACATTGCTGCAGAGTTTGGTGACAATTATTTGCCCAAACAGGCTAACGAATATGCCAACAAGCAAAACTCCCAAGAAGCCCATGAGGCGATTCGCCCGTCCGACGTGGCTAATCTGGCTGAGCAGCTAAAGGATATGGAAGCGGATGCACAAAAACTTTATCAGCTGATTTGGCGCCAGTTTGTTGCCTGCCAGATGGTGCCGGCGCTTTATGATTCCACGACCCTGACGGTGAAGGCCGAAGATTACCTGCTCAAGGCCAAGGGCCGAATCCTGCGCTTTGATGGCTGGACCAAAGTGATGCCTGCGTTGCGTAAGGGCGATGAAGATCGCACCTTGCCCCAGGTGACCGTAGGCCAGCAGTTGGATCTGAATACACTGCTTCCCAGCCAGCACTTTACCAAACCGCCAGCCCGTTATAGCGAAGCGTCACTGGTTAAAGAGTTGGAAAAACGCGGTATCGGACGGCCTTCCACCTATGTTTCCATTATTTCAACTATCCAGGACCGTGGTTACGTTCAGGTGGAAAACCGCCGTTTTTATGCGGAAAAAATGGGTGAAATCGTCACCGATCGTCTGGAAGAGAATTTCCGCGAACTGATGAATTATGACTTTACCGCCAGGATGGAGGATAAACTCGATCAGGTGGCGAATAATCAGGCAGAATGGAAAGCGGTATTGGACTCGTTCTTCAAGGAGTTTAGCCAGCAGTTAGAAACAGCGGAAAAAGATCCGGAAGAGGGCGGTATGCGCCTCAACCAAATGGTGATGACCAGTATTGATTGCCCCACCTGCGGCCGCAAAATGGGAATTCGTACCGCCAGCACCGGGGTGTTTCTGGGGTGTTCTGGATATTCCTTACCGGTGAAAGAGCGCTGCAAAACCACCATTAACCTGATTCCGGAGTCGGAAACCCTAAACCTGCTCGAAGGCGAGGATGCTGAAACCAATGCGCTGCGCGCCCGTCGACGCTGTCCAAAATGCGGTACCGCCATGGACAGTTATTTGATTGATAATACCCGAAAATTGCACGTATGTGGGGCCAACCCGCTATGCGATGGTTATGAAATCGAGCAAGGCGAGTTCAGAATCAAAGGGTATGATGGCCCGGTGGTAGAATGCGAGAAATGTGGGTCCGATATGCACCTCAAACTGGGGCGCTTCGGCAAATACATGGGTTGTACTAGCTGCACTAACACCCGAAAAATCCTGCGTAATGGTGATGTGGCTCCGCCAAAAGAGGACCCGGTGCCATTGCCGGAACTGCAATGTGAGAAATCCGATGCCTTTTTTGTTCTGCGTGATGGCGCCGCAGGCGTGTTTCTGGCTGCCAATACGTTTCCCAAATCACGGGAAACCCGCGCACCCCTAGTTGAAGAGTTGGCCAGGTTCAAGGATCGTTTGCCGGAAAAATTGAGTTATTTAGCCGATGCGCCGGCTGAAGATCCGGAAGGGAATAAATCGTTGGTGCGTTATAGCCGCAAGACCAAACAGCAATATGTCTCTTCAGAAAAAGACGGCAAAGCCACCGGCTGGACAGCATTCTTTATTGACGGCAAGTGGCAGGTAACTAAAAAATAAGCGTTTTTTGGCTTTTTGTCTGATAAAAAAGCCAACCTACCCGGTTGGTTGAGTTTGTTGAGAAAGCCGTGCTAGCGGGCATGATGGGCAAGATCGTAAAGACGCCGTGAATACATCCATGTAGGCTCGTGCGCGCCATCCTTGGCGCGCTACGCTTTACTCTCCTTACCCATCATATCCGCCGTTAGCTCACATGCACGTTTGTCAGCAGTCTGAACCAACCTACCCGGTTGGTTTTTTTTTGGCTTATCTCTCCGTCGGACTTAGGTTGCCGGTGTTGCGGCCACACGAATTATTTAGAACATAAATAGGTTATATATAGCGTTTTTTTATGATTAAATAGTATTAATTATAAGAACTGCTTTCCCGCCCGTGTGCAGGGAATGCTTGCTGCCTGTCGTCAGCGACCCGGAACAGCGCTTATGCCCTGTCCATGCCAGGATAATAATCAATGAAATTGCAGCAGCTCCGTTATATTGTGGAAGTGGTTAATCACAACCTTAATGTGTCGTCCACCGCAGAAGGACTCTATACTTCCCAACCTGGCATCAGTAAACAGGTACGTATGTTGGAGGATGAGCTGGGGGTGCAAATTTTTGCCCGCAGCGGCAAGCATCTTACCCAGGTGACGCCGGCGGGGCAGGAGATCATCCGTATCGCACGGGAAGTGCTATCGAAGGTCGATGCCATCAAAGCGGTGGCCGGCGAGCATACTTATCCCGATAAGGGTTCGTTGTATGTCGCCACTACCCATACTCAAGCCCGCTACGCATTACCCGATGTCATCAAAGGTTTTATCGAACGTTATCCGCGAGTGTCACTGCATATGCACCAGGGGTCGCCGACGCAAATTGCCGAGGCGGTGTCTAAAGGCGTGGCTGATTTTGCCATTGCCACTGAAGCGTTGCATCTGTATGAAGATTTGGTGATGCTGCCATGCTATCACTGGAATCGGGCCATCGTCGTGTTGCCAACGCATCCGCTGGCGAATAAAACCCATGTTACCATCGACGAATTAGCTGCCTACCCATTAGTGACCTATACCTTTGGTTTCACCGGCCGGTCTGAATTGGACACGGCGTTTAACCGGGCTGGACTGGTGCCGCGTATCGTGTTTACCGCCACTGATGCTGATGTGATCAAAACCTATGTTCGCATGGGACTGGGGGTTGGGGTGATCGCCAATATGGCGGTGAGTGACGAGGCCGATCCGGATCTGGTAAAAATCAGTGCCGAAGCGATGTTTGCCCTGAGTACCACCAAAATCGGTTTTCGACGCAGCACGTTTTTGCGCAGTTATATGTATGATTTTATTCAGCGTTTTGCTCCGCATTTAACCCGTGATGTAGTGGATACGGCCATTGCGCTACGCTCCAATGAAGAGATTGAAGCCATGTTCAAAGATATAAAACTGCCGATTAAATAATGACGGTCGATGCTGCGCGTGAGCGCAGTGGGCACTTTATGTTATAAAAAAGTTATCATTTTCTTGTTAAATGTTTACCGCAAAACCTCAACCTACACAGGGTTATGACTATACTGAAATAAAAGTCAGGAGGAATTATGCCGTCAACTCTTCGAGAAGCCAGCAAGGATACATTGACCGTGCTGGGTAAAACCTATCGTTATTTCAGTCTGCCACTCGCCGCCCGGCACTTGGGGCGCCTCGACACTCTGCCCAAATCACTCAAAGTTTTGTTGGAAAATCTGTTACGCAATCAGGACGATAAAATCGTTACCGAAGTGGATCTACGTGCTGTAGCCGGTTGGCTGGAGCAGGCCCACGCGGAGGGTGAAATTGCCTATCGCCCGGCACGGGTGCTGATGCAGGATTTTACCGGCGTACCGGCGGTAGTGGACCTGGCCGCTATGCGCGAGGCGGTGAAACGTCTTGGTGGCAATGTTGACAAAGTTAACCCGCTGTCGCCGGTGGATTTGGTCATTGACCACTCGATTACCGTTGATAGCTACGGTAACGAAGGTGCCTATGGCGTAAACAATCAATTGGAAATGAAACGCAACCTGGAACGCTACAAGTTCCTGCGTTGGGGACAACAGGCATTTGATCGGTTTCGTGTGGTGCCACCGGGAAACGGTATTTGCCATCAGGTCAACCTGGAATACTTAGCGCAAACCGTCTGGCATGAAACGCAGGATGGCGAGTTAGTGGCCTATCCCGACACCTTGGTGGGTACCGACTCCCACACCACCATGGTCAATGGACTGGGTGTGCTGGGGTGGGGCGTTGGCGGTATTGAGGCCGAGGCAGCGATGCTTGGCCAACCGGTATCCATGCTGATACCTGACGTGGTAGGTTTTAAGCTTGAAGGTAAACTCACTGAGGGGATCACCGCCACTGATTTGGTGCTCACAGTGACACAGATGCTACGTAAACATGGTGTTGTAGGTAAATTTGTCGAATTTTATGGCGATGGATTGGATACGCTGCCGTTGGCCGATCGTGCCACCATTGCCAATATGTCCCCGGAATATGGGGCGACCTGTGGTTTTTTCCCGGTTGACGCTATTACGCTGGATTATTTGCGTTTGACCGGGCGCAGCGAAGAGCAAATCGCCCTGGTGGAAGCCTATTGCCGGCAGCAGGGATTATGGCGCCTGCCGGCGGAAGAACCGCGTTTTACTAGCACCTTGACGCTGGATATGGGCAGCGTGGTCGCGAGCCTGGCCGGGCCGAAGCGGCCGCAGGATCGAGTGGCTTTGCCGGGGGTCCCCGCAGCGTTTCGTGCCAGCGATGAACTGGACTTTACCCGCCGCAGCGATCGTCGTGAGTTTCAGCATGTTGAATTGGATGGACAGCAGCACGAACTGCACCAAGGGGCGGTGGTCATTGCGGCCATCACCTCATGTACCAACACCTCCAACGCCAGTATTATGATGGCCGCTGGCTTATTGGCCCGTAATGCGGTCAATAAGGGGCTGCGTAGCAAACCCTGGGTGAAAACGTCACTGGCACCGGGTTCCAAGGTGGTCACTGATTATCTGGCGGCTGCAGGTCTGACGCCTTATCTCGAACAGTTGGGTTTCAATCTGGTGGGCTACGGATGCACTACCTGTATTGGTAACTCCGGCCCGCTTAAGGAACCTATTGAAGCGGCGATAAAAGCGGGCGATCTTACGGTTGGCGCGGTGTTGTCGGGTAATCGTAATTTTGAGGGGCGCATCCATCCGTTGGTAAAAACCAATTGGTTGGCCTCGCCGCCGCTGGTGGTAGCTTATGCCTTGGCCGGCAATATGCAGGTTAACTTGAGCGAGGATCCGCTGGGCAGCGACGCCCAGGGACAACCTGTCTATTTAAAAGATATCTGGCCTAGCTCGCAGGAAATAGCCGATGCGGTCGGCCTGGTGAACAGTGACATGTTTCACCAGGAATACGGTGCGATTTTTACCGGTGATAAGGATTGGCAGGATATAGAGGTCAACCGCACACCGACCTACAACTGGCAGGATGACTCCACCTATATCCGCCTGACGCCGTTTTTTGACCAAATGCTGCGCCATCCCGCACCGGTACAAGATATTGAGGGTGCGCGGATATTGGCGCTGTTGGGCGATTCGGTGACCACCGATCATATTTCCCCAGCCGGTAATATCAAACTTGATAGCCCGGCCGGCATCTACCTGCGTGAAAACGGCGTTGAGGCGGCTGATTTTAATTCTTATGGGTCGCGGCGCGGTAATTACGAAGTGATGATGCGAGGCACCTTTGCCAATATTCGGATCCATAACGAGATGGTGCCTGCTATTGAAGGGGGTTATACCCGGCACGTGCCATCCGGTGACGAATTGACGATTTACGACGCCGCCATGCGCTACCAGCGCGACCAGGTGCCGTTGGCGGTCATTGCCGGTAAAGAGTACGGTTCCGGCTCCAGTCGCGACTGGGCGGCCAAGGGGCCGCGGTTACTGGGGATCCGGGTAGTGATTGCCGAATCTTTCGAACGGATCCACCGCTCCAATTTAATCGGTATGGGAATATTGCCACTGGAATTCCCGGCGGGGGTTACCCGCAAGACGTTAGCGTTAACCGGGAATGAAATCATCCGTATCGGCGGCCTGAGTGCGCTTGCACCCAGTCAGACGGTCATGGTTGATATCGGTTATGCCGATGGACACCATGACCAGGTGCCTACCCGCTGTCGCATCGACACCGGCAATGAACTGATTTACTACTGCCATGACGGTATCCTTAATTATGTGATTCGCAACATGCTGTGATGGCGGCGGCGCGCACCTTTCTACCAGGAAGACGCGCGCCGCGAGGTCATTTACCGCACCTGTTTGAGTCAGGTGATCTCATCAGCTGGTGGAAAAGGTGTGTGACATTCATGACCGAGGGTATATTATTTAGCGGTTATTGCGTGAATGTGTTAATGAAATAACCAAAGGTATTGGTCTAGAATATGTTCCATGTTATTATTGTCGAAAATAAAGTATCAATAAAGAAACTTTAAAATGAATAAGAGATAAAATATCAGTTGTGAGTTTTTATTTTAAAATTGATTATACATCATAATAATTGTCTCCTTCCGTTTTGTGATCCCTGCGGGGTTATTATATTTCCTCTTTGAGATAGAATGCCCCCACTGCAAAGAAAGTGTCGAAAAGGAAATGTTGTATATTTAATTGAGGTTTTTTTGTTAACTTTCATGCAAGGTTGTTAACATATTTATAGTAGCTATATTACCCTATTTATTTCCCGGTGCGGGCAACACCATTGCAACGGGAAAAACGACGAATTAATGTCCGTTCCCTAAGGAGAACATATAATGAATAGCATGACTGAGACTGCGTCGGTTATCGATGCATCCTCCACGGCCACCTGGCGCAAGACTGACACCATGTGGATGCTGGGACTCTATGGTACAGCTATTGGCGCCGGCGTCTTGTTTTTACCGATTAATGCTGGCATCGGTGGTATTATTCCGCTGATAATCATGGCTATCATTGCCTTTCCGATGACATTTTATGCACATCGGGGTTTGTGCCGTTTTGTTTTATCCGGTAAAAAAAGTGGTGAAGATATAACCGAAGTCGTTGAAGAACATTTCGGCGTCGGTGCGGGTAAATTAATCACATTGCTGTATTTTTTTGCTATATATCCTATCTGTTTGGTTTATGCTGTTGCTATTACCAACACTGTTAACAGTTTTATTACCCATCAGCTTCATTTGACCGCACCACCGCGCGTGTTATTATCGTTGATATTAATTCTTGGCCTAATGGCTATTGTGCGTTTCGGTAAAGAAATGATCGTCAAGGCGATGAGTGTGTTGGTGTTCCCATTTGTTGGGGCATTAATGCTGCTAGCACTTTATCTAATTCCTAACTGGACTTCCGCTATTTTTAACAGCTCCACTATAACCAATAGTATGAGCGGTAATAGCATGCTTACCACGCTGTGGTTGGCAATCCCGGTCATGGTGTTCTCCTTCAATCACTCGCCGATCATCTCGTCTTTCGCGGTAGCCAAACGTCAGGAGTATGGGGTAGGGGCGGAGAAAAAGTGTTCTCGCATCCTGGCCTACAGCCATATCATGATGGTGTTGACCGTGATGTTTTTTGTGTTCAGCTGCGCACTAAGCCTATCTACTGCGGATCTGTTGGAAGCCAAATCGCAGAATATTTCTATTTTGTCCTATTTAGCCAATCATTTTAACAATCCTCTGATCGAGTGGGTCGCGCCGCTGATCGCTGCGGTGGCCATCACTAAATCCTTTTTGGGCCACTATCTTGGGGCGCGAGAAGGTTTTAATGGCATGATGATCAAATCCCTGCGTAGCCGTGGAAAAACCGCATCGGAAGATAAACTGAACCGGATCACCGGCATTTTCATGCTGTTGACTACCTGGTTGGTGGCGACGCTCAATCCCAGCATCCTTGGCATGATCGAGACCCTGGGCGGGCCCATTATTGCCATGCTGCTGTTCTTGATGCCGATGTACGCCATTCAAAAAGTTCCGGCCATGAAAAAATACAGCGGCAAATTGAGCAATGTCTTCGTGACCTTAATGGGGCTTATTGCCATGTCGGCGATTATTTTCAGTCTGTTGGGATGATCTCCCATCCATTATAAGTCCGGTGGCGTAACGGTTACGTCGCCGGTACCGTAAATAGGGATAGGTTATGGTTAGCATTTTCGATATTTTTAAAATAGGCATCGGTCCTTCCAGCTCACATACAGTAGGGCCGATGAAGGCCGGTAACATGTTTATCGATGAAGTGAGCGCCAATGGATTGTCTGCTTCAATGAGCCGCATTGGGGTGGATGTGTATGGTTCATTATCATTAACCGGCCGGGGGCATCATACCGATATCGCGATCATCATGGGCCTGGCCGGTAAAGCGCCGGATACGGTTGACGTCGATACTATTCCGCAGTTTATTAACCTGGTACGTGAGCAGGGCCGATTACCGTTGAGCGATGGCCACGAGGTCAGTTTTGATGTGGCCTCGGCAATCAACTTTCGTAATGAAAATCTGCCATTGCATGAGAACGGCATGATCTTTAACGCCTATGCGTTAGATAAACTTATTTTCAGTAAAACCTACTACTCCATCGGTGGCGGGTTTGTGGTGGATCGGGAGCATTTCGGTCAAAAAGATCCCGTAGAGCAGGTGGTGCCATTCCCCTTCTTCTCGGCGCAGAATTTGCTGCGTCATTGCCGCGACAACTGCTTATCCCTGTCGGCGGTAGTGATGAAAAATGAGCTGGCCTTGCACAGTAGGGAAGAGATTGAACACTATTTCGGCAAGGTGTGGAGCACGATGCAAAGTGCTATACATCGTGGCATGAATACCGAAGGCGTATTGCCGGGACCCATAAGGGTGCCGCGTCGGGCGTCCAGTTTGCACCGGTTATTATTTACCAATGATCGTTTTTCCACCGATCCGATGAATGCCATGGATTGGGTAAATATGTTTGCCATGGCGGTGGCCGAGGAGAACGCCGCAGGGGGCCGGGTGGTTACTGCACCGACCAATGGTGCCTGTGGCATTATTCCGGCGGTGTTGGCATATTATGACCATTTTATCCAGCCGGTGACGCCAGAGGCGTATTTGCGTTTTTTCCTGGCATCGGGTGTGGTGGGGGTCTTGTATAAAATGAATGCGTCAATTTCCGGTGCCGAAGTCGGATGCCAAGGTGAAGTAGGTGTTGCGTGTTCCATGGCTGCCGCAGGATTGGCGGAATTGATGGGGGGGAGCCCAGAGCAGGTGTGCATCGCGGCGGAAATCGGCATGGAGCACAATCTGGGGTTGACCTGCGATCCGGTGGCCGGGCAGGTACAGGTGCCCTGTATTGAGCGCAATGCCATCGTCGCGATGAAAGCCATCAACGCCGCCCGCATGTCGGTTCGACGCACTAGCGAACCACGGGTTTCGTTGGATAAAGTGATTGAGACTATGTACGAAACCGGCAAGGATATGAACGCGAAATATCGAGAAACCTCGCGCGGCGGTTTGGCGATAAAGGTGGTGTTATGCGAATAAGCCAACTGCCGGTGGCGTTGGGCAACAGGTCTACCAGATAACGTTATTTTCAGCCGCCGAGATGTACCAATCCACTGCCGTAGGATCGACCTTCTTGTCCAGCAGTGGTTTTTCGGTCTCGTCGGCGGTAATAACGGCTCTTTTACGAATACGCAGCGGCGTATTTTGCCGTTCTCCGCTGATCTGGGCATTAAAAGCACGGACCTCGGTATCAAACAGTACCCCTTCGAGCTGGTGTAAACGATTTAACCCACGCAGAATACAAATCAAGGTGCTTAAGGTAACGGAACCCCCCATTTCGGCACGCTTAATGGTGGCGATACCCAAACCCGATCGTTCCGCCAGATCGATTTGCGACAGTCGCTGCTCGATACGCGCGTCTTTTATCCGGCAACACAGATCGGCGATAATCTCACTGTCGCTCATGGTATTGAACTTCATGGTTTACATGTCCGCATGTCAAAAATTTATTATACCTCAACACCCTGGTGGACATTCAGTGACCGATCGCACAATGCCCACCCCCTAGTCCAATTGAAATACCGTACTTGAGCGCGCAACCGCGCAACGCGACGCTTATCTCATCGCTTGCCCGGCACTGGGTTGATAGGCTGGAGGCGCCATGGTGGGAGATTGGCAACAAGAGATGATCTCACCACGCCTTGGCGCTAACCCAGCAGATGCCCCATCTTGGTCGCTTTGGTATTCAGGTAACGTTCATTTTGCGGATTACGCCCAACGATCAGTGGCACCCGCTCGGTAATATTGATCCCGGCCTCGGTTAAAATTTCCACTTTTTGTGGGTTGTTGGTCAACAGACGCACCGACTCTACCCCCAGCAGCTTGAACATATCCGCGCACAACGTAAAATCTCGCTCATCAGCAGCAAAACCTAATTGATGATTGGCTTCAACGGTATCGGCACCTTTATCTTGCAGGGCATAGGCCCGAATTTTATTAAGTAGACCGATGTTACGTCCTTCCTGCCGGTGATAGAGCAATATTCCCCGGCCTTCTTCTGCGATGTGGGCGAGTGCCGCTTCCAACTGGAAACCACAATCGCAGCGCAGGCTAAATAGCGCATCACCGGTCAGACATTCGGAATGAACCCGTGCCAGCACCGGCAGGTTGCCGGTAATATCGCCCAGTACCAACGCCAGATGATCGTGTCCCGTGGCTAACTCCTCAAAACCGACCATTAAAAAGTCGCCCCAGGGTGTTGGCAGTTTGGCTTCTGCCACACGTTTAAGCTGCATTTTTCTCTCCAAAACCAAAATAACGACGCACCACCCGTTGGGGGATTATACCGGCCGGCCAGCCCGTTACGGATTCCCCCGCCAACGAATGTGCAAACATCCATTAACGCTAACCGACTATATTGCCATAAGTTTACCGAAAATTTACCAACGATAATTCTATTCAATGGCAAAATAGTCATTTGATTGTCACAATTACTTACCTACGCAGTGCGATTGGTAGGTTTTTTCCAAACCACTGACGCTAATCGGTCAACGGTAATGGAAATTTAATGGAATGGCTATATATGTTTGAAATTGCAAAACGCACCGGTTTTGGTGCGATGGTACTTATCATAATACCATTTTTGGTTTGGGTCAGTGGCTGGCTGTGGCATCCGCAAAATGAAGCCGCCTGGTGGCGCTTGATGTTCTGGATTACGCAAACCGCTACCGCGCCTTGGAGTATGATCACCAGCACCCTGTTAATGGTCTGGTTGCTCTGGTGCCTGCGCTTTCGTTTCAAACCGGCTCTGGGTCTGGTTTGCATTGTGGCCGCGGCGTTGCTGATCGGCCAAAGCCTGAAATCCTTTATCAAACAGCAGGTCCAGGAACCGCGACCTTACGTATTATGGCTTGAGCATACTCATAATATTGACGATCGGGTATTCTACTCCTTGCCGCGTAATGAGCGGTCACTGTTGGTCAAGTCGGAGTTGCAGGACCAGCAGAATATCCCACCATGGTTGGGTCACCACTGGCAGCATGAAACCGGGTTTGCTTTTCCGTCGGGCCATACGGTTTTCGCCGCGAGTTGGGCCTTGCTGGCGCTTGGGTTGTTATGGTCACGTCGCCACGTTGTTTCGTTGACGCTGATTGTGGCGTGGGCAGCGGCAGTGATGTGCAGCCGTTTGGTGCTCGGTATGCACTGGCCGCGCGATTTGATCGTCGGTACCGCACTGAGTTGGCTTATCATCACACTGGCCTGCTGGCTGGTGCAGCGTTGGATAACAATGCCGACCCCCGATCCCAATCCTCAGCACGACAGGACATAATCTCCTCGCTCCGCGCCTAGAAGGCGCGGTACCCCCGAGGGTTAAACGGCCTTGCCGCTTTTTTGCAACATAAAGTATAACGGGGATACCACCCTGCAATCACGGGCTGATAGTGATCGTGTGTTTGATTCGCCGATGCTGGATGTTTGTGATCACTTTGTTGCTTTTTGTGACCGCTCTCGCTATTCCCAATAATCGCCGTGGACATTAAGCAAGCGACTTGCGACACTCAAGTTGAATATAAAATCAAAAGTGAATATATATTCATGTGATGTATTCATACTGGAGAATAATAATGAACACCTTCCTACAAAAACCCTGTCTTGCCGCCGTTTTGCTGTCACTGTCAATGGCGTCGTTTGCCGCAGACCAAGGGTTGATAGCCATTATCACCCCCTCCCATGACAATCCCTTCTTTAAAGCTGAGGCCGATTCGGCGTCGGCAAAAGCGGCCTCCCTCGGCTACACGACGCTGGTGGCTTCCCATGATGATGATGTCAGTAAACAAAATCAGCTGATTGAAACCGCAATTGCCCGTAAGGCCAAGGCCATCATCTTGGATAACGCCGGTTCGGACGCCACCATCGGGCCGCTAAAAAAAGCTAAGGCCGCCGGCATACCGGCATTCCTGATCGACCGTGAAATTAACGCCACCGGTGTGGCCGTGGCGCAGATCGTGTCAAATAATTATCAGGGGGCACAGCTTGGCGCCGAAAAATTCGTCAAATTGATGAAGGGTAAAGGCAAGTACGTAGAGCTACTGGGTAAGGAGTCAGATACCAATGCCCATGTCCGTTCGCAGGGGTATCACGATGTGATTGATGAATATACCGGACTGAAAATGGTGGCGCAGCAAACCGCCAACTGGAGCCAGACTGAAGCGTTTAGTCGTATGGAATCCATTTTGCAGGCTCACCCGGATATCACCGGTGTGATTTCCGGCAATGACACCATGGCGCTGGGTGCGGAAGCGGCGCTAAAGGCTGCCGGGCGCAAAGACGTGATCCTGGTGGGTTTTGATGGTAGCGATTATGTGCGTGACTCGATTCTTGCCAACGGCAATATCAAGGCCACAGTGCTGCAACCGGCCGCAGCACAGGCAGAAATGGCGGTTGAGCAGGCGGATACCTACTTGAAAACCGGCAAGGCCCTAAAGGAAGAAAAACAGCTAATGGACTGCGTACTGATAGATGAAACCAATGCCAAGAACCTGAAAACCTTTGGCCTGAGTAAATAATCCAGGCGGCGACGCAGCGACAAATCTGTCTGGAGCAGATTTGAACAGCCCTGGCGGCTGGCCTGAAGGGTGAACCTCAGGGATGAGGTTCATTAATCCCCAGGAGCTTACGGAGTGACTGGGGTGAGTGAGGCAAGCCAACACACCTGCAGCGCGAAAGATGAAGGGTAATAGGAGAAAGTATGCAGCTCAAGGCATTACGAAACGCAGGACTCGGCAGCTTGGCGCTATTGTTGCTGTGCGCCTGTACGGTGGTGGATTTAGATAGCAGTGGCAACCCGATTATTCCAACTGATCCCTCAGCCGAGCCGAACTTTACAAACCAGACGCCGGCGCAAATCGCACAAGGTTTATGGGCAAGTAAAATTCTGCCGGCGGCCCATACCCAGGCGCTTGACTGGACGGCGTTAAAACAGGCCCAGTCAGGGCTAAAAGAGGCACAAACCCAAAGCGTTTACGCCAGGATCAGCGGCAAGATAACCGGCCTGGATACTGAGGGTCTGCAACGCAAGCTAACGGTAACGGTTAATGGTGAGTCGGTGGTCATGCAATTGGGGCCGATCATTAAAGGCAATGCGGTGCGCGATGCCGCGGGGTTCATCCATTTTGATGATTATAAGAACCAGGTGCAGTTCGCCCAGGTTGCCAAGGCGCTAAATAAAGAAGCCTTAAGCAGCCTGCCGGCGTTGGATGCTAGCTGGGTGGGCCAGTCTGTCGATGTGCTGGCTGCCTTTACGCTGAGCCCGAATAGCGTAGATGATGGCGTCCCGATGGAGATTAAACGGGGGGCAACACAATGACTGACACTGCCGATGTGATTCTACGCGCAGAGGGGATCACCATGCGTTATCCAGGTACCTTGGCGCTGGATGACGTGAATTACCATGTCTACCGCGGCAAGGTCAACGTGATTATCGGTGAAAATGGTGCCGGTAAATCCACATTGGTGAACGTATTGGCCGGGGTGCAGCCGCCGACTTCTGGCACCCTGTCGCTTAACGGCAAGGCGGTACGCTTTACCAACACCCGTGAAGCAGCGGTGATGGGTATCGGTATGGTGCATCAGGAACTGAACCTGTCGGAAAATCTCAATGTGGCTGAGAATATTTTTCTCGGCCGTGAGCACCAGTCTGGATTATGGCCAATTGATCAGGCCAGCCAGGAGCGTATTGCTGCGGAGCTGATGGCGCGGCTCGATCAGCCCATTTCACCTCGTGAACTGGTTTCCAACCTGAAAGTGGGCCAGCAGCAGATGGTGGAAATTGCCAAAGCCCTGGCGGAGCAGGCAGATATTCTTATTTTGGATGAACCTACCTCGGCGTTAAGTAAAACGGAAGTGGACGTGTTGTTTCGGGTCATTCGTGAACTGACCCGCCAGGGGGTGTCGATTATCTATATTTCCCATCGTCTGGAAGAGTTGATGGCTATCGGCGACTACATTACGATTTTGCGTGACGGTCGCTTTCAGGCCGAAGCCCGTGTTGATGAAATCGATGTGCCATGGATAGTGCGTGAGATGCTTGGCGGTGACCCTGTCACAACTTTCCTTAAACCAGGACGTACTTTTGGTCTGCCGGTGCTGCAGGCCGATCACATTACCTGTGTTAACGACGTGGGTCATCCGGTGGTGAACGATGTCAGCTTCAGTGTGCGCGTCGGCGAGATTGTCGGTATTTATGGCCTGATGGGTGCGGGTCGTACTGAGCTGTTTGAATGCTTGCTGGGTACCGAGACACATTATCTTGGCAAAATCTGGCTGGGGGATTTACCCATCGCTACGGGCATGTCCACCGCAAATAGGATCAGGTTAGGGATGAGCTTGGTGCCAGAAGACCGTAAAAAGTCCGGGATATTTCCCGCCTCTTCGGTGGCGATAAATTTGACCATCGCCAGTCTTTGGCGGCGGCTGCAACATGGTTTTAGCATTATGCGTCGCCAGGAAGAGCAAGTGGTGGCGTCTACCATCGGCAATCTGTCGATCAAAGTCTCGTCGCCGGACGTAGAAATCCAGGCGCTGAGTGGGGGCAACCAGCAAAAGGTGGTCATCGGCCGTTCGCTGCTGACCAACCCTAAGCTGTTACTGCTTGATGAACCGACGCGCGGTATTGATGTGGGCGCCAAGGCCGACGTGTTCAAAATGATGGTGGCGTTATCCGAGCAGGGCATTGGCGTACTGTTCTCCACCTCGGATTTAAAAGAAATCATGGCGGTCTCCGACCGTATCCTGGTGATGTCGAATGGTCGGTTGACGGCGAATGTGGAACGTCAATCGGCGCAGGAATCGGCATTAGTTTCGGCGAGTGCAAAAGGGTTTTGATATGAAAGCAACCAACATCGTGACAATGGTGCCCCTGACCGGCAGCCGCGGTTTTCGCTCCCGCGAAAATATGCTGCTGATGCTGTTAAAGCTGCGCACCTTTATTGCGTTATTTTTGATCCTCGGGTTTTTCACCACCACGGTACCCGGTTTCCTGGACACCGGTAGCATCATCATTATGGTGAAGCATATTTCCATCAACGCATTTCTTGCGCTGGGTATCACTTTTGTCATCATTACCGCCGGTATTGATCTGTCCATTGGCGCCACTCTTGGTCTGTGCGGCATGTTTGCCGGTTGGCTTATCACTCACGGTATCGTGCTGCCAATGTTTGGTATCGCGATTTTCCCAAGCGTCTGGGTGATTGTTCCTTTGGTTTTGGTGCTGGGTGCGCTGATTGGTGCCCTCAACGGCTGGATCATTACTCGCTACAATGTTGCCCCCTTTATTTGCACTCTTGGCACGATGTATATCGTGCGCGGCGCGGCGATGTTGCTGTCGAACGGCGAAACCTTTCCCGGTTTGGATGGCAATCCGCGTCTGGGCAATACCGGGTTTGACGCCATTGGTGCCGGATCGCTACTGGGCGTCCCTTACAGCATTTGGCTGATGTTTATCTTGGCGTTGATTATCGCCTATGTGGCCAAACGTCTGCCGTTTGGCCGCCATGTCTATGCCATCGGTGATAACGAACGTGCCGCCGAACTGTCCGGGATCAAAGTCAGGCAGGTGAAAGTGTGGGTTTACACCATTTCAGGCTTGTGTGCGGCGGTGGCAGGGATTGTGGTCTCATCACAGCTGGTGGCCAGTCATCCCGCTACCGGTACTGCTTTTGAAATGAACGCTATCGCGGCGGTGGTGTTGGGCGGAACCTCCCTGGCCGGTGGACGCGGCACCATTATTGGCACGCTGATCGGCGCGTTTGTCATCGGTATTCTGGCGGACGGCTTGGTGATGATGGGGGTCAGTGAATTCTGGCAAATGGTCATCAAAGGTATGGTGATTATTGTGGCGGTCATTATCGATCAGATGCAAAACCGTATGCAGCATAAAGCGGCCATCGTTTCACAAAAAATCATCAAAGAGGAAACCACGGAATAAACCGCCAAAAATCAAACAGGCAGCGGTAGGCCTTTTTTTTGGCCACCATTGAATAAATATTCTTTACTGAGTAAAAATTCTAAATTAAGAGGTGATGTCATGAATCCATATGCATTGTCCGTGGATGAACTGGTTAACAAAGCGCGGCAGATTCGCCGTCAAATCGTGCGGTTAAATGCCGGCAGCCCGGCGGGAGGTCACACCGGTGCCGATCTCTCCGAGGTGGAAATCTTAACGGCATTATATTTTCGTGTATTGAACTGTGCGCCCGATCGCCTCGATCAGCCGCAGCGGGATATTTATATCCAATCTAAAGGGCATGGCGTCGGTGGTTATTATTGTACCTTGGCTGAAGCGGGTTATTTCCCCCGCGATTGGTTACCCACCTACCAGCATCCCAATTCTCATTTACCGGGCCACCCGGTGCGGCATAAAACACCGGGCATCGAACTGAATACCGGGGCGCTCGGTCACGGTTTGCCGGTGGCGGTAGGCATTGCCCTGGCTGCTAAACGTGACCATAACCCACGTAAAGTCTTCGCCTTGACCGGCGATGGTGAGTTGGCCGAGGGCAGCAACTGGGAAGCCGCGCTGGTGGCCGCCCATTATGGGCTGGATAACCTGATTATCATCAATGATAAAAACAGGCTACAACTGGCAGGTTTTACCCGCGAGATCATGAATACCGATCCGCTGGCGGATAAATGGCGGGCGTTTGGACTGAATGTTACCGAGTGTGCCGGCAATGATATGCAGTCAGTGGTGGATACGCTGGAGCATCTGCCGGCCAATGGCAAGCCTAATGTGGTGATTGCCAATACCGAGAAAGGTGCGGGAATTTCATTTACCCAAGGGCGGGCTGAATGGCACCACCGCGTATTTAAAGGGGATGAAATCACCCAAGCCTTGGAGGAATTAAAAGATGAGTCACTCTGAACACTTAGCCAGCGTCATGGTTGAACAATTAATTAAGGCTGTGGACAACGGAATTGATGTGGTACCGGTGCTGGCCGATTCGACGTCAACGGCCAAAATTGGACCGTTTATTGCCCGTTTCCCCGATCGGATTGTTAACGTCGGTATTGCTGAGCAGGCCATGGTGGGCACTGCCGTTGGTCTGTCTATCGGCGGCAAGGTGGCGGTTACCTGCAATGCAGCACCGTTTTTGATCTCCCGGGCCAATGAACAGGTAAAAATCGATGTCTGTTATAACAACTGCAACGTAAAACTGTTTGGGTTAAACGCCGGCGCCAGTTATGGGCCGTTGGCCAGCACGCATCACAGTATTGATGATATTGCCGTGTTGCGCGGATTTGGCAATATTCAGATATTTGCTCCGTCCTCGCCAGAGGAGTGCCGGCAGATTATCGATTATGCGCTGTCCTATGTCGGTCCGGTTTATATCCGCTTGGACGGTAAGGCCTTGCCGGCGCTGCATGATGCCGACTACCGTTTTGTCCCAGGGCAAATTGATGTACTGCGTCACGGTGGCGACGTGGCGCTGGTCGCCATGGGGTCGACGGTGCACGAGGCGGTGGATGCTGCGCAACAGTTAGACGAGCAAGGGATTTCTGCAGCGGTCATCAATCTATCCTCTATTCGCCCATGCGATACTCACCAATTGCTGGCACTGTTGCGGGAGAGTAAACAGGTGATCACCCTCGAAGAGCATAATATCAATGGCGGTATCGGCAGCCTGGTGGCGGAGGTGCTGGCCGAGGCAGGTTGTGCTATTGCGTTGGTGCGTTTGGGCATTGGCGACGGCGAGTACGCCATTGCAGCGGATCGTGCGTCGATGCGCGCCCACCATGGTTTTGACGCCGCAGGTGTGGTGCGTACTGCGCTGCGCGTTTGCCGGGGAGTCTGATCATGTCCATTCCGATTATATTGGCCATTGACGAGGGGACGACCAATGCCAAAGCCATCGCCGTGGGCCGCGATGGTCGGATGTTAGCCAAGGCGTCTGTCCCCCTGTTACTTGACCATCCCCGTCCTGGCTGGGCGGAGCAGGACCCAATAGCCATTTGGCAGGCCGTGGTCCAGGCCATAGGGGACTGTCTTGCTCGTCTGCCTGACGTTCAGGTGCAGGGCGTCGCCATTAGCAATCAGCGCGAATCAGTGATGATTTGGGAGCGATCGAGTGGACGGCCGTTAACGCCGGTGGTCAGTTGGCAGTGCCGGCGTTCGCAGGATTTCTGCCAAGAACTGGCACAAAGCGATCGGGCGGCGCTGATATACCAGACCACCGGCCTACCGGTTGATCCGCTGTTTCCTGCGGCTAAAGTCCGTGGCATGCTGGCGGCATTGCCGCTGGGCGTCGAGCGCGCCGCACGCGGGGAACTTTGTGCTGGCACGCTGGACAGCTGGTTGAACTGGCAATTTACCGCGGGACAGTCCTTTAGTACCGATTATTCCAATGCTTCTCGTACCCAGCTGTTTAATATTCACCAAGGCTGTTGGGATGAGGCGCTGTTGGCCATTTTCGCGGTACCGGCCGCCAGTTTGGCGCACGTTAAACCTTCAGCCGCTATCCACGGCTATACCCAATCCGGTCAAGTGCCAGGATTGGCGGGCGGTATTCCCATTGCCGCGCTGATTGGCGATTCCCATGCCGCGCTTTACGGGCAGGGCGGCAATCAGGCGGGTGATGTCAAAGCCACCTATGGCACTGGCTCATCGTTGATGCTGGCGATGAACCATCTTCCCGATCATGGGCAGGGCTTGGGTTCAACCGTAGCCTGGCATGATGGTCAAATTCGCTACGCTCTGGAAGGCAATATTACCCACACTGGCGCAGCACTTTCCTGGGTAGCTCGCTTGCTGGGTGTTTCCTCGCTGACCCATTTGTCCGACATGGCGCTTAGCGTGTCTGGTAACCAGGGCGTGTTTTTTGTTCCGGCCCTGTCCGGCCTGGGCGCCCCTTATTGGGATAGCCAGGCGCGCGGCCTGATTTGCGGGCTGACCGATGCCGCCACCCCGGACGTCCTGGCGCGGGTAGGATTGGAGTCGATTGCCTATCAGGTGGCCGATGTGTTTTTTGCCATGGAACGCGCGGCGGGCCATCGTCTGCCCGCACTCAGAGTGGATGGTGGCGCCACGCAAAACCATTGGTTGATGCAGTTTCAGGCCGATTTACTTCAGCGACCGCTGATTCGTAATCTCAATGCCGAAGTGTCGGCGTTAGGGGCAGCCTATCTGGCGGGTAAAACCCTGGGCTGGTGGCCGGATAATGCGCACATCGCGGCGTTGCCGCGTGAAGTGGAATATATCGAACCCTGCGCTGAGACCGCACAGATGCATGATAATTATAAACTCTGGCAAATGGCCGTTGCACGCGCCCGTTATCAGCCGGAATAATCCTATTGGGAGTAACCTAATGTCGAGAAAAATAGTAGAGCAGCTTACCCTGGCGGTGATCGTTGGCAATCGTGGATTTTTCCCCAGTTATCTGGTGGCAGAAGCACGCCGCGATGCGTTACAGGTGTTTGAACGTCTGGGTATTAATACCGTGATGCTGAACGAAGATCAAACCAAGCTGGGTGGGGTAGAAACCTGGCAGGATGCCAAAGTCTGTGCGGATCTGTTGCGCCAACATCGCGATGAGATCCACGGCATTGTCATATTGCTGCCCAACTTCGGCGATGAAAAAGCCGTGGCGGACGCTATTCGGCTGTCAGGATTAACCGTGCCGGTGCTGATTCAGGCGGAGCAGGACAGTTTAGATAAAATGGGTTTGGCCACCCGGCGCGACAGTTTTTGCGGCAAAATTTCATTATGTAATAATCTGCGCCAATGCGGTATTCCCTTTACGTTGACTCAACGCCATGTCTGTACCCTGACCGGATCTGACTTCGCGCAGGATTTGGGCCAGTTTACCCAACTTTGCCGGTTGGTTTACGCCATGAAAGGGGTCAGGATTGGTGCCATCGGAGCCCGCCCCGCAGCGTTTAATACCGTGCGTTATAGCGAAAAACTCTTGGAACGTTTAGGTGTTTCGGTGGAAACCCTGGATCTGTCGGAAATTTTTACCCGCGTGGGTTATCTGCAAGATCATGATCTGCGGGTTGGGGAGAAATTGGCGTTGCTCAAGGACAATGCTGATACTGCGGCTATTCCCGCCGACAAGCTGCATACCATGGCCAAGCTGTTTGTGGTGATAAGCGAATGGGTGGCCGCTAATGATATCGACACTACCGCCATTCAGTGCTGGACCTCGCTACAGGAAAACCTGGGTATCAACGTCTGTTCCATCATGAGCGTCATGTCCGGGCAACTGATGCCGAGCGCGTGTGAGGTGGATGTGATGGGCGCACTGTCGATGTATGCACTGGCCAGTTGTTCGTTGTCGCCGGCTTCCATCGCCGATTGGAATAATAATTTTGGTGAAGAGCAGGACAAATGCGTATTGTTTCACTGCGGTAATTTTCCCAGCGTCAGTCTGGAAGCGCCGACAATGGGTACGGCAGATATCATCGGTACCACTGTGGGCTGCGAAAACACCTGCGGCGCAGTGCATGGGCGCATGAAAGCGGGTCCGTTGACCTATTTCCGCCTGTCATCCGATGACTTTACCGGTAAGATCAAAGCGTATGTTGGCGAAGGTTCGGTCGTGGACGACCCGTTGGATACAGTGGGATGCCGCGCGGTAGTACAGATCCCAGCAATGGAACCGCTGCTGCGTCATATTTGCGAAAATGGGTTTGAACATCATGTGGCGATGAACCACTCGGCCACTGCGGCGGTGTTGTACGAGGCTTTTACCAAATACCTCAACATCGAGTGTTATTGGCACGCTAAACCTTAAGGGGTACGAGGCACGATCATGTGAGAGGCAAGCAAGGTCGGTCGACTCAAGTGTGCGTCGGCCGTTCTCGTCGGATTCTCGTCAGATTGTCCCGGCACCTGAACCTGTTGGCATGACTGGCGTTTTACACAGAAGAGCAACCGGCCGGCGAGCTAGCAGCAACAACGCTGGGGGCAATGAGTCACCTCTGCCGTAAACCCTCGCCCAACATACGGGCGGGGATATAAGCACACGTACACAGACCTTGTGATAGGACATCACGCCAGACGTTCGGCCACCAGGCGATCGGTGATCAGAACATCGATATAGCGTCCTTCCAGGGCACCTTTAATAGCCGCAACTTTTTCCGAACCACCGGCTAGCGCCACCACCCGGGTGCATTCTCGTACCTGTGGCAGTGGCATGCCGATCACGGGATCTTCATCATCAGCCAGCACGGCATCTCCCTGCGCATTGAAATAATGTAGGCAAATATCGCCCACCGCACCACGGCTGGCCAACAACCGCAGCATGTCTTCCTGGTAATAGTTACCTGAATTCATCAGCAACTGCGAGGGCTCCAGCGCACCAATACCCACTAATGCCACATCAACCTCAACAAATTTCGCCACCACCTCTGCCACGTCGCTACTATTGAGCAGGCGGCGGCGATCTTCCACCGAGCGTTCTATACTTTGTGCCGGCAGCAGATAAGCATGGCAACTGAGTTGATCCGCTAATAGCTGGGTCAACAATGTCGCTTGTACATTGCCATTTGGCCCCACACCACCAAGCAGTTGGATCACGCCGCGGGCTTTAACGGTCTGGGGATGCAGGTTGTCTACCATCTCGCGCAAGGTACTGCTCCAAGACGAAATACCGACCAGATCGTCAGCACGGATACTGGTTTGCATATAATGCGCAGCCGCTGAACCAATGGCCTGTTTGATGTGCTGGGCATTGGCGTCGTCAGGGACGTCCACCACAATGGCCTGGTCAATGTTGTAGCGTTGCTGGATAGCCGATTCCAGTGCCATAAACATGTTCGGCGGTTGAACCACGCTGATTTTTACCACACCATCTTTGATACAGCGGGTGATGGCCCGGGAAACAAACGATTGCGACAAATGCAACGCGGCGGCAATGTCCGACTGCTTACGGTTTTCCGTGTAATAGAGGGTGGCAATTTTAACCAATAATCGCTGTTCATCCTGTTTGGACATGCGGCGTTTCCTGTCCTGATTAAGCTTGAACCACATTTTTATTCATTACTGAATAAATAACAAGAGAGGCTGGGTGGTGGATCGGTTTTATGCTGTGTTTTGCGGGCGGTTTGCGAGTGCCTTCGGACAGCCCAACAGCAGATAATGCGGTTATGTTGTCTACAATATTTCCTTCACAAGGCTGAAAATGCTAATTTATACACACTGGGTGCCGTAAGATCGGCCAGAGCCCTCCGAATAACGTCGTTGCAGGAATAAATGTGAAATATGTTCTGATATTTTTGTCTGTGCTGGTGATTTTTATCATTTCGGTCACCTTTGGAGCGCATAACGATCAGGTTGTCACCTTTAATTACATACTGGCTCAAGGGGAATACCGCGTATCGACGTTGCTGACGGTACTGTTTGCCATGGGTTTTTTTCTCGGCTGGGCAATCTGTGGCCTGTTTTACCTGCGTGTGCGTATCACGCTGATGCGCGCCAAACGTAAGCTCAAGCGAGTAGAGCAGCAGTCAGTGCCGACAGTTCCGGTTGGCCATGACGTCAGCAAGGAATAACCGGTTATGTTAGAACTGCTGTTTCTGTTGTTGCCCGTCGCCGCCGCATATGGCTGGTATATGGGGCGCAGGAGTGCGCAGCAGGATAAGCAGCAAAATGCCAACCGCCTGTCGCGCGAGTATGTTGCTGGGGTGAACTTCCTGCTGAGTAACCAACAGGACAAGGCAGTGGATCTGTTCCTCGATATGTTAAAGGAGGACAGTAACACCGTTGAAGCCCATTTAACCTTGGGAAACCTGTTTCGCTCCCGTGGCGAGGTCGATCGTGCCATTCGTATTCACCAGGCCCTGATGGAGAGTACCTCCCTAAGCTTTGAGCAGCGTCTGTTGGCCATCCAGCAACTGGGCCGGGATTATATGGCGGCTGGCTTTTATGATCGCGCCGAGGAGATGTTCAACCAATTGGTGAATGAGGATGAGTTTCGCGCCGGCGCGTTACAGCAGTTATTGCAGATCGACCAAGCCACCAGTGAATGGGCCAAAGCCATTGAGACCGCTGAGAAGCTGGTAAAAATGGGCAAGGAACAGCGCCGGGTCGACATCGCGCATTTTTACTGCGAGCTGGCCTTGCAGGCGATGGGCAGTGATGATCTGGATAAGGCCATGGTGTTGTTGAAAAAAGGTGGGGCGGCGGATAAAAATTGTTCGCGAGTGTCCATCATGATGGCGCGAATTTTCATGGCGCGGGAAGATTATGCCGCGGCGGTTGCCCTGTTGCAGCGGGTATTGGATCAGGATAAGGAAATGGTCAGTGAAACGCTGCCCATGCTGCAAACCTGCTATCAGCATCTGGACCAGCCGGAGGCCTGGGCGGCATTTTTAACGCGCTGTGTTGAATTAAATACCGGGGCGGTAGCTGAACTATTGTTGAGCGAGGTTATCGAGCATAATGACGGCAGCGAAGTGGCCCAGGTGTTTATCAACCAGCAGTTGCGGCAGCATCCCACCATGCGCATGTTTCACCGGTTAATGGATTTTCATCTAAATGAAGCTGAGGATGGCCGGGCTAAGGAAAGTTTGCAGGTGCTGCGCGATATGGTGGGCGAGCAAATTCGCACCAAACCCCGCTATCGTTGCAACAAATGTGGTTTTACCGCGCATAGCCTGTATTGGCATTGTCCTTCCTGTAAATCCTGGGCATCCATTAAACCCATACGGGGTCTTGACGAGCAATAGAACGGCACTGGACTAGGAAAAAGACGCGGCTACAGGTAATATATCCTCATAAATCAAGGCCGTTACCAGCGCATGGCCTTCCATTACGTTAAGGTTTTATCATGACTCGCGATCCTATGTCGACCACGGCGTCGACGCCATTATCTCCCGTTATCGTCGCATTGGATTATGCTGACCAGCGTCAGGCATTGGCGTTCGCCGATCGGATTTCGCCGGCGGACTGCCGCCTGAAAATCGGCAAAGAGATGTTCACCCGTTTTGGCCCCGATCTGGTGCGTAGGTTACAGGAAAAAGGCTTTGATATTTTCCTCGATCTTAAATTCCATGACATTCCCAATACCGTGGCCAAAGCGATCGGCGCAGCGGCGGAATTAGGCGTTTGGATGGTCAACGTTCACGCCGCAGGCGGCGAACGTATGATGCGTGCGGCAAAGTCGGCATTGGTTCCCTTTGGCGACCATGCTCCTCGGCTGATTGCCGTGACGGTGCTCACCAGTATGGCGGACGAGGATTTGCTTGGTCTGGGTATTCCTTACACTGCGGCACAATACGCCGGGCGGCTGGCGGAGCTGGCGGCGCGTTGTGGTCTGGACGGCGTAGTGTGTTCCGCCCACGAAGCGGTGGCGTTTAAATCGCGTTTTGGCGCTGGGTTTCAACTGGTCACCCCAGGCATTCGTCCCGAGGGCAGCGCGGCGGGCGATCAGCGGCGCGTGATGACGCCGGCGCAGGCGCAGCAGGCGGGTGTGGACTATATGGTGATCGGCCGTCCAATTACCCAAGCTGCCGATCCTGACGCCGCGCTGCGCGCGATTTTACTTTCATTAGCCGCGGAGTTGGATCATGAATGACAATAGCCGGTTGGTTTATTCCACTGACGGTGGACGTCTTGAACACCAAGCCCCGGCGGCAACGCGTCCGGTGGGTGATGGCATTGTCCGTATCCAGCGGCAGACCAGCGGCAGGAAAGGTAAGGGGGTATGCCTGATTAGCGGCCTGGATATGCCCGACGAGGCGCTTAATCACCTGGCCGCTGAATTAAAGAAAAAATGCGGCTGCGGCGGCTCGATAAAAGCAGGAATTATTGAGATTCAGGGTGATAAACGGGAACTGCTAAAACAGCTACTGGAGGCTCGGGGCCTCAAGGTCAAGCTGGCGGGAGGCTGACGGGCAACCCGGCTCAGCTTCTCCCACCTTAATGAACCTGATGACCAATAATACCACCGACCGCCGCGCCACCAACGGTACCCAATCCACTGCCATTGGTCAGCACCGCACCACCTACTGCACCGGCACCAGCGCCAATGGCGGTGTTACGATCACGTTTAGACCAGTTGGAGCAGGCGCTAAGGGATAAAGTGAGGGTAATCACTAACGCCGCGACGGCCCTATGTTTGTTGTTCATCGTCAATTTCTCCATGGGTAGCGTTATTATCAGTAATGATTATAGTACCTACCTGATGTTTTAGCTTACGCTGACATGAATAAACCGTACTGGAGTCTATGGGTTGTTGAATCGGCGCCATACAGATGGCTAAACCGGCTTCATAGCAGAAGCCTGCCTGATCTTTAGCTGTTTACGCCATACCGGATGCCGTCGCGGGCCGGGACAATGAGTGCTAAGCTTTTAGAGGACACATTAATGCTGAACGAATTAAAACAACAGGTGCTGGCCGCCAATTTGGCGTTGCCACAACATCACCTGGTGACGTTTACCTGGGGCAATGTCAGTGCGGTAGACCGTGCCCAGGGTCTAATGGTGATTAAACCTTCGGGCGTCAGCTATGACCAGATGACAGTAGACGACATGGTGGTGGTGGAACTTGAAAGCGGCCGTGTCGTGGAAGGCACGAAAAAACCTTCTTCAGACACGGATACGCATCGGGTGCTGTACCTGGAATTTGCCGGCATTGGCGGCATTGTGCATACCCACTCGCGCCATGCCACTATCTGGGCGCAGGCAGGGCAGGACATTCCGGCCTGGGGTACCACCCACGCTGACTATTTTTATGGCGCTATCCCTTGTACCCGTCTGATGACCGACGCTGAGATTCACGGGCGTTATGAATGGGAAACCGGCAAGGTTATTGTAGAAACGTTTGCCACCCGCAAGATCGAACCGGTCGCTATCCCTGCCGTATTAGTCAATTCCCATGGTCCTTTTGCCTGGGGACCTGATGCCGAAACTGCAGTACATAATGCCGTTGTGTTGGAGGAAGTGGCCTACATGGGCATATTTTCTCGTCAGTTGACACCGCAACTGGGTGCCATGCAACCAGAACTGCTGGATAAACATTACCTGCGCAAACACGGTAAAAACGCCTATTACGGTCAATAACCCCGCTTTGGTTTGGTGGGTGCTATGCCTGTCCCCGGTGTGGACAGGGTAGCGCTTCACCCCTTATTTATCAGCCTCACCGCTTCCCTATGCAAGACCACTCTGGCCATCAGTGACGGTTCATTTACTGCTGATGCCTGTGCGTTATCCTATTGCCTGATGGTTCACCATATGAAATATATTGTGTAGTTAACGCGCTATCTCGCTGTTATCTGCTGGAGAATAGTGTGTTTGAATCGTGATTCAGTCTTCATTTTAAAACCACTTACGCAAATATATAAAACTATCTTTCTTTAAAATAGGAACATTGTTTCAATATATGCTTTAGATCACTGTATTGCAGAATGTAACCGGTTATTTTAGCAATGAAGTGACCCTGTCGACGAATAGGGCATGACCAAGGAACGGTACCCTACGAATCATGGAATTTATTCGAACTTAGGTGGAATCACGATGCAAATCAAACGTGCAATTGACAAAATCCCGGGTGGCATGATGTTGGTGCCGTTGTTTATCGGCGCGTTATGTCATACTTTCTCGCCTGATGCGGGCAAATATTTTGGTTCATTTACCAACGGCCTGATCTCCGGCACTGTGCCGATCTTGGCTGTATGGTTTTTCTGTATGGGGGCGTCAATTAAGTTAAGTGCCACGGGTACCGTATTACGCAAGTCCGGTACATTGGTGGTGACAAAGATCGCTGTGGCCTGGGTAGTGGCGGCCGTGGCCTCTAGGATATTGCCGGTAAACGGTGTTGAAATGGGGTTCTTTGCCGGCCTGTCCACATTAGCGCTGGTTGCGTCAATGGACATGACTAATGGCGGCTTGTATGCATCAATCATGCAGCAATATGGGACCAAGGAGGAATCCGGAGCGTTTGTGCTCATGTCGCTGGAATCCGGTCCGTTGATGACCATGGTTATTTTGGGCACCGCTGGTATTGCGTCGTTTGAGCCGCATGTGTTTGTGGGGGCGGTACTCCCGTTCCTGATCGGTTTTGCCCTGGGAAACCTGGATCCCGAGCTTCGTGATTTCTTCAGCAAAGCGGTGCAAACGCTGATCCCGTTCTTCGCTTTCGCGTTGGGTAACACCATTAACCTGAATGTGATTGCCCAGACCGGCCTGTTGGGAATCCTGTTGGGTGTAGGGGTGATTATTGTTACCGGCATTCCATTGATTTTGGCTGATAAATTTATTGGTGGTGGGGATGGTACTGCCGGGATTGCCGCGTCAAGCTCTGCCGGTGCGGCAGTGGCCACCCCGGTATTAATTGCTGAAATGGTGCCGGCGTTCAAACCGATGGCCCCGGCAGCAACGGCACTGGTGGCGACGTCGGTGATTGTGACGTCAATTCTGGTACCGATTATTACCGCGCTGTATTCTAAGAAAGTGCGCAAAAATCATGTACGGGTTATGGATGAAGTCCCGCTGGCTGGCGGTAAGTAAACCGACGCTGTAAACGAGACAACACTCACCCTCTGGCGATCATTTCCAGAGGGTTTTCACATTTTAGGCAACGAGTTAGCCGTTCCGACGATCCCGATAAAACGTAACCGCTATTGCATGTTTTTCGTGATATCGGTGGTTTAAAAAAAAGCCCTCATGCCAAGCAAGGCATGAGGGCTTTTTTCGCGCCAGCCACAGCCGTCGCGAGCATCTTATTCACCTCAGGCCGGTCGGGCGATCACCGAGCGGGTTTCCTGCCGGACTTCGGCCACGGTGACCTCCATGGTGTCTCCCTGGCGATAACGTTCTTCACCTTTTACCAATACCGTACCGGTGTCCTGACTGCAGACAAGTTCATCACGCACGTTATGGATAAATGGCGCCGGGATAAATGCTACCGCACCGTTTTCCATTAAACGCACCCGCATACCACCACGGGAAACGTCGATGATTTCCGCGGCATAACGTTTATCACCGCCGGCCTGGTCCTTAAGGAAACGGGCGTACAGCCAGTCCCCCACATCACGCTCAGCCATGCGGTTCAGCCGACGACGCTCCGACATCCGCACGGTGATCTCCTCGGAGGGGCGACTGGCGGTGCCCTGGCCTAACAGCGCCTTAAGCAGGCGATGATTGATCATGTCGCCATACTTGCGGATCGGTGAGGTCCAGGTCGCGTATGCTTCCAGACCCAAACCGAAGTGGGGGCCTGGTTCGGTGCTGATTTCCGCAAAGGTCTGGAAACGGCGAATTCGGCTATCGAGGTAGGAGGTTGGCATAGCGTCCAACTGACGACGCAAACGGCAAAAACCCCCAAGAGTCAGTAACGTAGCCGCATCGGCCTGCACGTCGTTAGCCGCCAGCACGGCCACCGCCTGTTCCACCAAAACTTCATCAAAGCCGTTATGAACATTGTACAGCCCATAACCAAGGCCGGTGCGCAGTACCTGTCCGGCACAGATGTTGGCCGCGATCATCGCTTCTTCCACCATGCGATTGGCGATACGTCTGGGTTCGATCTGAATCGACAGCACATCACCCCGATCGTCGAGCACAAACCGATAATCCGGGCGGTCCTTAAACACCAGTGCATTGGCCTTACGCCAAGCCGTGCGGGATAAGCATACGCGTTGTAATAAACGAATTTGGTCGGCGACAGCGTCGTTGGCCGGCTGCCAGGTACCCTGGTCCTCCAACCAATCGGAAACCTCGTCGTATACCAGCTTGGCTTTTGATTCCACCCAAGCCGCAAAGAAATGCGGTGTGCCCAAGCTGCCATCAGCGCTAATGGTGACGCGACAGGCCAATGCCGGTCGGCGTTCGTTAGCGCGTAATGAGCAGATGTTATCCGACAAATCCCGGGGGAGCATGGGGATATTAAACCCAGGCAGGTAGTTGGTAAACGCGCGTTCACGGGCGATATTGTCCAGCGGACTGTCAGCCTGTACGTACGCGGTGGGGTCGGCAATGGCAACGGTTAATATCAGTTGGTCGTTCTCACCGGTTTGAACATACAGGGCGTCATCCATGTCCTCGGTGCTGGCGCTGTCGAGGGTGACAAAGTCCAGCGCGGTCAAATCTTCGCGCACCAGATTGTCATCATGCAGTTTCAGGGCTTCCGGCATCTGCGGCGCTTCACGCTCCAGATTATGTCTGGCCAAGGTGACCCACCAAGGCGCGAAATGGTTATCGCCGGTAGTGACCAAATGGGTGATTTCAGCGTAAAACTGGCGATCGCCTTTTAGCGGATGGCGGCGCATTTCCGCCACAGCCCAATCGCCGGTTTGGAAAGCATGCTCAAGGCCGCGTAACGGCCGGCAAGGGATAACCTCCCTGATCAACGGGTGGTTCGGCACAATGGATAGACGATCGTCTTTTAACTGAACACGGCCGACAAAGCGCGATAAAAATGGCTCAAGCAGCTCTTCCGGCTCAGCTATCTCCTTGTCTTTTTCGGCACGCACCCTGGCGGTGATCCGATCGCCGTGCATCACTTTTTTCATAAAGGGCGGCGGAATGAAATAGCTTTTTTGAGCATCGACTTCAAGGAAGCCAAACCCTTTATCAGTACCTTTGACCACGCCTTCGACACGCGGCGTCTGAGAGTGAAGCTGCTGTTTAAGCTGCGCTAGCAGCGGGTTATCTTGAAACATAATGTCCAGAAATATGAGTGTAAAAGACTTCAATAACGGCTGATAGTTTTACGCGAATCGACCGGCGGCGGCAAGCATAACGACCTGATCTCGGCAGAAAAAAAAACCACCCGCGCCGGCGGCGGGCGGCAAAAGCAGGTAAAAAAGCTAGATAATTCGGTCGGTGGCGACGTTTTGTGCTCGGGTCAGGCGTACGGGTACCGACTTAGACGTCGGGGTATGGGTGCCATCGCCAAAGCTCGATAGTGGCACCAGTGGGTTGGTTTCGGGATAGTAGGCCGCTAAATTACCGCGGGGAATATCATAAGCGATGGCCTTAAATCCAGTGACTCTGCGGCTAACCTTATCATGCCACAGGGTTTCAATATCCACCCGGTCACCGTCTTGCAGCCCAAGCTCAGCCAGATCCTGCGGATGAACAAATACCACGTCCCGCTGGCCGTAAACGCCGCGATAGCGATCGTCCATGCCGTAAATGGTGGTGTTGTACTGATCGTGGGAACGCAGGGTTTGCAAGGTAAAGGGTACTGCCTGTCCGGCGATCTGTGGGAACAGCGTGTCCGGCAGCGCCGCCGTGCTAAATTGGGCCTTACCGGAGGGAGTAGTAAAACGCAGTTCAGCGGCGGTGTTGCCTAGGTAGAATCCACCCGGCTGTTCGCAGCGCTGGTTAAAATCGGTAAAGCCGGGCAGGGTGGCGGCAATATGGTCGCGTATCAAATTGTAATTGCCCGCCAACTGCAGCCAGTCCAGCGTCTGTGCGCCCAGTACCGCGTCTGCGATGCCGGCCACTATGGCGGTTTCAGAACGTTGCAGCGGGGATATTGGCGGGTTCACGCCTTCTGACGCATGCACCATGCTAAAGGAGTCTTCGACGGTGATATATTGACTTCCGGTCGCCTGGATATCGCGATCGGTGCGGCCAAGGGCCGGTAAGATCAACGCATCCTTGCCGGTAATGAGGTGGCTGCGGTTAAGTTTGGTGGCGATATGCACCGTCAGTTCGCAGCGGCGGATGGCACTTTCGGTGCGGGCGGTATCGGGTGCTGCCACAGCCAGGTTGCCGCCGAGGGCAATCAGGATTTTGCTCTCACCCGCCAACATCGCCTCCAGCGCTTCGACGGTGCTATGCCCCGGGGCGCGGGGCGCAGCGAAGTGAAAATGCGCCGACAGGCTGTCAAGCATTGCGGCAGGCGGCTTCTCGTCAATCCCCATGGTACGATTGCCTTGGACATTGCTGTGACCGCGTACCGGACACAGTCCAGCGCCCGGTTTACCTATCTGACCGAACAGCAACTGCAGGTTAACGATCTCCCTGACGGTATTTATGGAGTGTTTATGTTGGGTGATGCCCATTGCCCAGGTGCAAATGACCCGCTTGGCCCGCTGGTATATTGCTGCTGCTTCACGCAGTTGTGTCTCGCTAAGTCCAGACTGGGCCACAATTTGTTGCCAGGGGGTGGCGTCTACCGCCGCTAAATACTCTGCTACCTGTTGTGTATGCAAGGTAATAAACTGTTCATCGAACAGTCCTGCAAGGCCTTCAGCTTGATGCTGACGGTGGGTCTCCAGTAACGCCTTGACCATGCCGCGCACTGCGGCCATATCGCCACCCAGATTGGGTTGATAATAGCTGCTGCTGATCCGCCCTGATTTCGGCGTCAGCAATTCGAGGGGGTTTTGCGGATCGGCAAAACGCTCAAGACCGCGTTCGCGCAGGGTATTAAACGTCACGATGCTGGCCCCACGATCGGCTGCGTGGCGCAGGCTGTGCAACATGCGGGGGTGATTGGTACCGGGATTTTGCCCGAAGACAAAGATGGCGTCAGCAGACTCGAAATCATTCAAAAGAGTGGTGCCTTTTCCGACGCCAATACTTTGTTTAAGGCCGCTGCCGCTGGCTTCATGACACATGTTGGAACAGTCAGGAAAGTTGTTGGTGCCGAACATCCGCCCGAACAGTTGATAAAGATAAGACGCCTCGTTGCTGGCACGTCCCGAGGTATAAAGTTCCAGCTGGTTGGGGTTATCCAGCCTGTGCAGATGCTGGGCAATCAGTGTGAACGCCGCCTGCCAGCTTATCGGCACATAGCGGTCGGTTTGAGCGTCGTAGCGCAAAGGCTCGGTGAGACGGCCTTGATACTCTAAGAAATAGTCACTTTGTTGATACAGCTTAGCCACACTGTTTTGCGCAAAAAATGCGGTGTTCAGCCCTTTACGTGTGGCTTCCCAACTGACCGCTTTGGCGCCGTTTTCACAAAAGCTGAATGTGCTGGTATTGTCATCGCCCCAAGCACAGCCGGGACAGTCGAACCCCTTGGATTTGTTGACCCGCAGCAGGTTGCGGATGTTTTTGAACGCTTGTTTACTGTCTAATACGTAGCGGGTAGTGGCCTCAAGCGAATCCCAGCCTCCCGCTGCACCTTGGTAAGGTTTGACCGACGGTTTAAATTTCATGTTGCCTGTTCGCAGGTGAATAATAATGGATGGATGTTAAATGATTTTTAACACCTTGGTCTTATCCGGTTAATTCTAGTGAGTTAATGATAATGAGTCTAATCGAATGGCGTTATCACAGGATAGACAATGACTATGACTATGACATAGGGGGCGATTGAGCTTGAAATAGCGAGATAACTGTGAGGTTGTTCAAGGTTTAGACCATAACTGTCGTTGACGCGCCACCAATTAATTCTGTTGACTCATAATTAACGTTCTTAAGTTAACCTGAGAATCCCGTTTATGACAGAATTTGCCAGCAAAATCCATGGATTAGGCAAGGCGTTGATGATGCCGATTTCGGTGATTGCCGCTGCAGGTATCTTTCTCGGTCTGGCGGCAGCGATGCAAAACCCGGCGGTCACCGGTGATGCGTTTGCTAGTTTGAAATATCCTCAACTCGCAATTGGTTTTATTCGCCAGGTGGCCGGTGCGGTATTTGGCAACTTGCCGCTGTTGTTTGCTCTGGCTTGTGCTATCGGTTTGGCTAAGGCGGAAAAACCGACGGCGGCGTTCGCCGCAACGATTGGGTTTATTGCCATGCATGTCGGCATCAGCGCCAGCCTGGCGGCACAGGGGATAACCCAGGCGACCACAACGGTGGCGGCGCTGACCGCGCGCGGGATGTCCATGAATGATGCCCTTATCTATTCATCGCAATTTGCGCCAACGCTCGGTGTGTTTACCTACAATATGAGCGTGTTGGGAGGGGTGATCGCCGGTTTAATTACGGTGGCACTGCATAATCGCTGCTATACCATCGTGTTGCCGACGGCAATCAGCTTTTTTGGTGGCCGGCGTTTTGTCCCCATTGTGACGGTGGTGGTATTGCCGTTGATCGGCATTTGTCTGGCATTTATCTGGCCGACGATTGGCGCGGGCATCGCCTGGGTAGGCCAACTTATCGGCAAAAGCGGCCAGTATGGTATGTTTTTGTATGGTTTTGCCGAACGGTTGCTGATCCCTACCGGTTTACACCATATTCTCAATGAAACTGCGCGCTTTACGCCCATAGGCGGCACTGTCACTGTAGATAACCAGACTATCGTTGGGGCGCTGAACATTTTCAATTTCGCGCTGGCCCATCCCGGCCAGCTAAACGATGGGGTGGTACGCGAGGCTACCCGCTTCCTGGCTCAGGGTAAAATTCCGGTAATGATGTTCGGCCTGCCCGGCGCAGCGTTGGCCATGTATCACTGTGCGCGCCCAGAGCATAAAATACGCGTTAAAGCCCTCATGATGGCCGGTATGCTGGCGTCCTTTACCACCGGTATTACCGAACCGCTGGAATTCTGTTTTATCTTTGTCTCCCCGGTGCTGTATTTGTTCCACGCCGTTATGAGCGGCCTGTCGTTTATGCTGATGGATCTGCTGCAGGTCATGATTGGTAATGTCCAGGGTGGTGCGATCGATCTGATCGTGTTTGGGGTGCTGGGTGGTACTAAAACCCATTGGTGGTATCCGGTAATACTCGGCGCGATCTACTTTTCACTTTATTACTATGTGTTCCGTGTAGTGATTATCCGCATGGCGGTTAAAACGCCCGGTCGCGAGGATGAGGAGCCTGATGTTGTGCAACGCCCGCCCCTCGCCGCGGGCCAACGGGCGGTCAATATCATTTCCGGTTTGGGCGGGGCGCCCAATATCACCGAGGTAGACTGCTGTTTTACCCGGTTGCGGGTCAGGGTCCAGGATATGCGCTTGGTGATCGATCGTACGCTGATGCTCAGTGGCGCCAGCGGGGTCAAGCGAGTCAGTGAGAATGATATCCAGGTTATTTATGGCCCTCAGGTGGAAAAAATCGCACAGGATGTGAAAACGGCGCTGGGGACAGCCACCTGATACGCCGTAGGCAGTTGTTGAAGATGATATACTGGCAGTATCGTCCAAGCCCGGCAGGATCCCCTCGACCTTATGGATATAAAGCAGCTTATTTATTTGTGCAATCTTGAACGTGAGCGCCATTTTGGGCGCGCCGCCGAAGCCAGTTTCGTCAGCCAGCCCACGCTTTCTGTCCGCCTGAAAAACCTGGAGCAGGAACTGGGCGTGGCGTTGATTAATCGTGGTAACAGTTTTCAGGGGTTTACTGCCGAAGGGGCGCGGGTATTAACCTGGGCGCGGGAGATTGTCTCGGTTTACCAGGGTTTGAAACTGGAGGTTGAATCGCTCAAGCACGGGCAAGCAGGTACGTTGCGTATTGGTATAGTGCCCCAGTGCAGTATTCCCTTGGCGCAATTGTTGTTTGATGCCCGCCTGGACTATCCGGCGTTGCAATATCAGGTGACAGTACTCAGCGCCGATGCGTTGGTCGAGGCGCAGGCCAATCATAGCATTGATATGAGCATTGGTTTTTTTGAGCTGGGATTATTGCATGAATTACATTACCAGGTAGCGTGCTTGCCGGATGCGCCAACCGAATTGCTATTTCATCCAGGTCATTTTCCCGCCATCGTGGGCGACGGGGCATTGACCCTCAATCAACTGGCCGATCTGCCGCTGTGCCTGACTGAACCCAGCCGTTATTTTCGCCGTTACCTGGATGAACATTTCCGCGCCGCCGGGGTGATACCCCATATCACGTTGGAAAGTGCATCGATTTTTCAACTGCTACAAGGGATATTTACCGGGCTGGGTTGTGGCATCATGCCGCGCGGCCATTTGCTGCCCGGCATGACGCCAGACCTGCATACCCGAACCCTCACGTTACCGGCCATGAAACGCCAAAGTGCGATTGTCATCGCCGAAACTGGCCGGGCGACGCCGCTGGCCACCACCTTGTTCGGTTTCGCCCGCCTATGGCTGGCTAAACGCGCCGATCCGGCTGTGTTGCTTTAGTCTCACCGCCGGTTGAGTTCAACCGGTGCGCGCTGCGGTTAACCGGGGTCAGCCCATCAGCCATCACCCCATCACCCCATCACCCCATCACGGCGCCAGGCATCCGCGGTCAGTGCTTCGCCAAAGTGACTGGCTATCAGTCGTTTGGTCAGGTCGTGCAGCGGGGCGGCCAACACGTCCGCCGTATTGCCGCGTTCCACTACCTCGCCATGTTGCATCACCATGATTTGATCGCTGATATGCTTCATCATGCCTAAATGCTGGGTGACGTAGATATAGGCGATGCCATGTTTAGCCTGCAATTCCAGCATCAGATTGATAATTTGCGAGCGCATGGACATATCCAGTGCAGCCAACGCCTCGTCCGCCACAATCACTTTTGGTTGCAGGATCAGCGCGCGCGCCAGGCCGACGCGCTGTTTTTGCCCGGGGGCCAACATATGGGGATAATAAAATGCGTGGTCAGGGCGCAAACCCACCTGGCGCAGGGTCTTGTTGATAATACGTTCGCGTTCTGGCGCGGGCAGGTCGGTATTTAATCGCAATGGAACATCCAGCAACGGCCCGATGCGCTGGCGGGGATTGAGCGAGTTGCCGGCATCCTGAAAGATCATACGGATACGCTGGCTACGATAGCGATAGTCACCGAAGGTCAACGGATGATCGTCAATCAATAATTCACCACCGGTGGGTTCCAGAGTACCGGCCAGCATCTTGGCCAGGGTGGATTTGCCTGAACCGTTTTCACCGATAATGGCCAGAGTTTGTCCCTCACGCAGGATAAAACTCAGGGGTTTGACCGCGTCTATCTGATGCCGGGTAAACAGCCCGGTACGATAACGAAAGGTTTTGGTCAAATTGCGTGCTTCCAATAAGGTTTCCATGATTATTGTTGCCCTTCCATATTCAGCGGAAAATGACAAGCAAACCAATGGTTCTTTACCGGCATCAGGGGCGGCATTTCGACGCAGGTCCTTTGGGCGTAAGGGCAGCGTGGTCCCAAACGACAGCCAATGGGCAAGTTTTCCAGCGAAGGAATGCCGCCCGGTAACGTATTGAGCCGGCTTTTGGGCGGCATCGAGCGACCAAAGTCAGGGATGGCGCGAATAAGCGCCTGAGTATAAGGGTGGTGCGGCGTGGCGATTAATTCCTCGCAGGTGGCGCTTTCTACGGTCTGTCCGCAATAAAGCACGTTGATTCGGTTAACCCATTTGCTCATCATCTGAATATCATGGCTTATCAGTAGAATGGTGGTGTTGTTGTTCTGGTTCAGTCCTGCGAGCAAACGAAAAATCTGCGCTTGGGTGGTGGGTTCCATGGCGTTGGTGGGTTCATCAGCGATCAACAACCGAGGCTGGTTGGCCAGTGCGATGGCAATCATCACCTTTTGGCATTCGCCATCACTGAGCTCATAAGGGTAGCTGCCCATGATGCCTTTATGGTCTTTAATGCCAACCCGGTGCAGCAGCTCGACGGCGCGGCGTTTGCGCCAGCCAAACCGGTGCCATAAGGTCCCTTTATAGGTCCATCCAGGGATGACTTCCATCAACTGGCGGCCGATGGTTTCCGACGGGTCGAGGCACGATTGTGGTTCCTGAAAGATCATCGATACATTATGGCCCACCAACCGGCGTCGCTCACGGGGCGTCAACTGCAGCAGATCAATATCATTAAAACGAAAACGGTCCGCCGTCACGTGCCAATTATCCTTGGTGACGCCGCAGATGGCTTTGGCAATCAGGCTCTTGCCGGAGCCAGATTCGCCTACCAGCCCGCGGACCTCACCTTCGGTCAGGGTAAAACTGACCCGATCGACGGCTTTAACCGGTCCTTCGTCAGTCATAAATTCAATGGTTAAATTACGGATATCCAATAATGGCATTATTCAACCCCTGAAATTAACGCGCGGCGTAGGCCATCGCCCAGCAGATTTACGATCAACACGCTGGCCATAATTACACCACCGGGCAACATTACCGTCCAGGGTGCCACATACACTAAATCCAGGGTATCCCCCATCATGGCACCCCATTCCGGTGACGGCAGTTGGGCCCCCAAATCCAGGAAACCCAGAGCGGCGATATCCAGTATGGCCATAGATAATGCCCGGGTAAATTCCACGACCAACTGGCTGGCAATATTTGGCAGCACCGCATAACGCAGAATATGCACCATGGACGCGCCGTCAATGCGTACCGCCAGGACGTATTCCTTTTCCAATTCTTCATGCACCGCGCTGTAAACCGTACGCACAATACGCGGCAACAAGGCTAGCCATACCGCCAGCATCGCATGTTCAAGCTTGGGACCAAGAAACGCCACCACCACAATGGCCAACAGTAGCGAAGGGATAGACAGCAACGTATCCAGAATATGATTAAGTGCCGCCGAGCGAAGCCCGTGGGTCACGCCCGCCAGCACGCCAACCGCCACGCCGCACACCGAAGCGACAAGGGTGACCAGCAGTGCTGAACCCACGGTGGGGGCGGTACCGGCCAGCAGTCGGCTGAGCACATCGCGACCCAGATCATCGGTACCAAGAAAAAACGAAACATCACCATAACGTGACCAGGAAGGTGGCAGCAGTTGGTAACCCAGAAACTGTTGATCCAGCGCATAAGGTGCTATCCACGAGCCAAATACGCACAGCAAGATCAGCAGTAGAAAACCATACAAACCAATCATCGCCATGGTGTCGTGATAAAAAATACGGCCGACATAACGCAGCGGTCCTGGCATGCGTTTTTCACGGTAAATATTATCTGAGAGCATACCATTCCTTATGGCGCAGCGGGTTTGCCAGGGCACCAAGCACATCTGTCAAGACGTTAGTGCCAATGACCAGCGCACCGACCACCATGACCCCCGCAGAAATCGCGGCATAATCCTGTTGGCGAATGGCATTCACCAGCCAGCGTCCAAGACCGGGCCAGCTAAAAACCACTTCGGTGATCATCGCCAGCGTCAGCATGGTAGAGAACTGCAGTCCCAATTTGGGAATGATTGGTGGCAATGCGTTATGCAGCACATGGCGGCGAATAATGGTCGTCAGGGTCAGACCCCGAGTGGCTGCCGCTTTGACATAGTTACTGCCGAACACGTCGGCGGTGCTGACCCTCATCAACCGGATCACCTCGGTGGTGGGTGCGACCGCCAGCGCGGTGATCGGCAATATCATATGCCGCAGTGCGCTGGTCATCATTTCCTGGCGATACGGCGAGTCGGATAACCAGGCGTCCAGCAGGGTAAAACCGGTAATCGGTTTGATCTGATAGAGCAAATCGTAGCGGCCTGAGACCGGTAACCAGCCGAGATGCAGCGCGAAAAACAGCGTTAACAGCAACGCCAGCCAGAACACCGGCATCGATAAACCAAGCAAAGCAAACACACTGATACTCACATCCTGCCACTTGGTTTGGTTTACGCCAGCAATAATGCCCAAAGGAATGCCGATGGAAAGCGCCAAAATAAACGCCAGCACACAAAGTTCCAACGTAGCGGGAAACACACTGCGTAACTGCTCGCCGATGGGTTGGCCATTAATGTTCGATACACCAAAATTTAAATGTAACAGGCTATTGAAGTAATACAGATAGGCATCGGTGATGGCCGCGCCGCTCAGCGGCGCATTGGGTGTGAAATAGCTTAGACTGAATCCAACCAACGTCAGAATAAACAGCGTGATCAGTAATAAAACAATCCGACGCAGAGTAAATATAATCATGGTTTGGATTCCTGATCATCGTCACGGTATACCCCGGCAAACGAGGCATTACCAAATGGGCTGAGAATTAAACCCTTGATGTCGTAGCGATAGGCCTGTAGGCGCAGCGATGACGCCAGTGGCAACACCGGCAGCTGTTGTTCTAGGATCTTTTGCGCCGCGCGATAAGCGTCCATCCGCCCGGACAGCTGTTGCGACAACAGCGCCGAGTGTAATAACTCATCGAACGCTGGCTGGCACCAGTGAGCATAGTTGGTTTGCGAGCGGATGGCGGCACAACTGAGTAATGGCCGGAAAAAACTGTCCGGATCGTTACTGTCGGTTGACCAGCCGGCCAGCGTCAGGTCGTGATCGGTGGCCATTAATCGCGCTTCCTGGAAACGGCCTTCCACCGGCACAATATTCACAGTGATGCCTACCAGTGCCAGATCGGCCTGGATTAACTCCGCAGTTTTCAGCGGGCTGGGGTTATAGGATTGAGAGGCGGTGGGGACCCATAAACTCAACTCGAGATGCTCTTTGCCCAGGTCATGTAATATCTGCCGTGCTTTTTGCGGGTTGTATTCAGTCACCTTGGCATCATTATCATAAGCCCACGATGCGCGTGGCAGTATGGATGCCGCTGTCTCTGCGGTGCCGTAATAAATGGACTGCATCAGGCGCTGGTTATTGATCGACAAGGCGATCGCATGGCGCACCCGTATATCGTCCAAGGGCGGTTTGCCGGTATTAAACGCCAGATAGGCAATGTTCATGCCTGGGCGCAGAGTGAGTCGCAAGCGGGGATCGTCGCGTAGGATGCTTAACTGGCTGGCTGCCGGATAGGCCAGTACATCGCACTCGCCGGTCAGTAACTTGGACAGTCGGCCGATACCGCCGGCGCCCAGATCGATAACCACCTGGCGCATGCGCGGCAGGCCACGCCAGTAGTGATCATTGCGCAGCAGACGGATAAACTGGCCGGCGTGGTACTCATCAAGCATAAACGGGCCGGTGCCCACCGGTTGGCGATCAATCAGCTCTTGATGATCGGCAGCGCTTAATTGCTTGGCGTACTCATCAGAGAGTACCGGCGCATAATGGGTCGCGATATGCCACAAAAAAGAGGCATCGGGGTTTTTCAGTCGAAACTCGACGGTATCGTTATCGAGTTTGCGCACGCTTTGCACCGAATCGGGAAACTGCAGACTATCAAAATAGGGGTAATCGCCGCCGTTCACGTCATGATAAGGATGATGCTTATCAAACATGCGGGAAAAACTGAACACCACATCGTCCGCGTTAAGCGTGCGGGTAGGGGTAAACCAGGCAGTGTGCTGGAACTGGACGTTTTTACGCAGATGAAACCGATAGGTGGCACCATTGTCCAGCACTTCCCAGCTTTGCGCCAGCTCGGGGATGAGCCGGTAGGTATAGGGGTCGACCCCCAACAGCCGATCGTAAAGCTGCGCTGACAGCGTATCCACGGTTAATCCGTTGCTGACCATCTGGGGATTAAAAGTGTTGAGCAGGCCGTTAACGCAGTAAACAAAACCGCTTTGGCGAATGTCCTGCAGGGGAACCGGCTGTGGTGCGGCAACCGTGTGCGGACTGAATAATAACGGGGTGAGGCCAAAAGACAGCGCCAGCCAAAAAGAACGTTTAATTCCCATAACCACTTACATTCTGCCAGTCAATACTATCAGTTTACCTCACTCTGGCCTCACGCCCAATCGCGGCGCACATAAACCTGCGGCCAAGGCGTAAAAAGCCGGTGATGGAGAAAAAGAACCCCAATAACTGTATGGTAATGATAAAGATTATCATTAAATCACTTTACAATTGCTAGTGATAAGCATTATCATTCACATGCCGTTGGATGATAAGCCCCACTTAGCGTTCTCCGGCACGACATTGCTCACATTGCTTCCTGTATTATTTTTATTGCCGGCCTAGATGCCGGCTTTTTTTTGGGGGGAGGCTTACTCGACGGTCTCCTCTTCATTGCCGTTTCCGCCGATTCGTATCGCGTGTTTTTTCATCACACCGCGCAATTGATGATAGGTCAAGGACAGTAATTCGGCTGCCTGACGCTGGTTATAATGCGCCTGCACCAGTGCGCGCTCCACCCACGTTCTCTCCTGCAACTCCAGCCATTGTTTTAAATCCAATGGGAGGGACGCCCTTGCCGTGTCGTCGATTGTGACGTCGAGCGGCGGTGTCTGCTCCACCAGTGCAAAAGCATCCAACAGGATGTCGTCTAACGGTTTTTCGCTATTGTCATGACGGTAAATCGAACGTTCCACCACATTTTTCAATTCGCGGATATTACCGGGCCAGCCATAGTTCAACAGGGTTTGGCGCGCGTTCGGGGTAAAACCAGGGAACAAGGGCAGATTGATTTCGCGACACATTTGAATAGCAAAATGCTCCGCCATCAGCATAATATCTTGCTGGCGTCGGCGCAGCGGCGGCAGAGCTACCACGTCAAATGCCAGCCGGTCCAGCAAATCGGCGCGAAACAGTCCGGTCTTGGCTAATCGAGGTAAATCGGCGTGGGTGGCGCATACCAAGCGCACGTCCACCTGCAACGAGCGGTTGCCGCCAACCCGCTCGAGTTCGCCATATTCGATCACCCGCAACAGCTTTTCCTGCACCATCATCGGGGCGGTTGCCAACTCATCAAGGAATAACGTTCCCCCGTCTGCACGTTCAAACCGGCCTTGATGACGTTTTTGCGCACCGGTAAACGCACCGGCTTCATGACCAAACAGTTCTGAGTCCAGCAGATTTTCATTAAGCGCCGCGCAGTTCAAGGAAATAAACGGGTTTTGCCAGCGAGGGGAGAGATAATGTAACCGGCGTGCAATAAGTTCTTTACCGGTACCTCGTTCACCAATAACCAGCACCGGCTTGTTCAGCCGCGCCAGCCGGGAAACCTGCTCCAACATCTCCAAAAAATTGTTGGATTGGCCCAGCAAATTGTCATGGTTTTCGCTCATGGTAAATTTCGCCAACTAGTAGTGTTAATTATCACTATAGGAGATGCTGTGATGGAGTCAATTTAAAAAATGGCTTAAAATCAATAAATTAAATTTACAGAACTCTTGGCATGATTATTGTAAATAACTCTACTGTAATCGTTAATTCGGCTGTCACGGATAACTCAATTTTCAGCCACCACTGTTTAAGAGGATGACATCATGGGGATTTTTTCTCGTTTTACCGATATTGTGAACGCTAATATCAATGCCTTGTTGGACAAAGCCGAAGACCCGGAAAAATTGGTACGTTTGATGATCCAGGAAATGGAAGATACCCTGGTCGAGGTTCGCACCACGTCGGCTCAGGCGTTGGCAGAAAAGAAACAGCTGTTACGGCGCATCGATCAGGCCGAAACCCAGCAGGCCGATTGGCAGGAAAAGGCCGAGTTGGCGCTGGTGAAGAATAAAGAAGATCTGGCCCGTGCCGCGCTGATGGAAAAGCAGCGTTTGACCAAACTGATCACCCTTTTGCATCAAGATGTTGCGGTGATAGAAGAGACCCTAGAGCGCATGAAGCGTGAAATCGGTGAACTGGAAAATAAGCTGTCGGAAACCCGTGCCCGACAGAAGACCTTGGCGCTGCGTCACCAGGCGGCGGCATCGTCGCGCGATATTCGCCGTCAGTTGGACAGTGGCAAAATTGATGAGGCCATGGCGCGTTTTGAGCAGTTTGAGCGTCGGATCGATCATATGGAAGCGGAAGCGGAAAGTGTCGGTTTTGGTAAACAAAAGTCGTTAGACCAGGCGTTCGCCGAACTCAAGGCCGATGATGAAATCAGCGCGCAGTTGACGGCACTCAAGGCGCGGATGAATAAAATAGAGTAGCGGGTGCGGCAGGGTTCGCCTGCCGCCGGGGCAGGGTGGTCGACGCCAGTTGGGGGCGATCCTACGCGATATCAACAGAATATAATAAGGAGCAAACATGGAAGCCCTGTTTATTGTGCTTGCCATCCCGTTAACCATTTTCGTCCTGTTTGTGGCGCCGGTGTGGTTATGGTTGCATTACAACAGCCAGCGTCGACAGGGATCGGTGCTGCAGGCGCAAGACAGTCGCCGCTTGGTTCAGCTAACCGAAGAGGCGGAGCGTATGCAGGCGCGCATCCGCGCGTTGGAAGATATATTGGATGCTGAACATCCCAACTGGAGGCAGTGATTATGGCCAGGCGCGAAAAGCCACAGCTTTATCTCAGACCCGATGAAGGCATGATCAAAGGCGTCTGCGCCGGGGTGGCGCATTATCTTGACGTGCCGGTGAAACTGGTGCGTTTAATCGTAGTGTTATCGATGTTTTTTGGTCTGTTTCTCTTGACTATCATCGCTTACGTGATCCTGGCATATTGGCTTGAACCGGCGCCAGCCCAGGAAACCGCGAGACGTTATATTTCACCGGCGCGGCAGTTGGAACGGGTGGCGCTGCAATTACAAGACGACGAGCAGCACCTGCGCCAGGTGGAGCGTTATGTGACCTCTGAGGCCTTCGGCCTGCGCAACCGATTTCGCCAACTGTGATCTGCGGTATTATGTCGCTGCGTGCGGGCGGATGATGCCCCTTGCCTGAGTAAATTTGTTTGTTGGCTGATTGGGCGACATAATAGACTTCTTTTTATCGGGAGACATGATGTCCATGAACCGACTGCAAAGCGATCTCGGCGCGCTGGTCAACCGCGGCCTAGACCGGCATTTGCGCCTGGCGGTCACCGGATTAAGCCGCAGTGGTAAAACTGCATTTATTACTTCCATGGTTAATCAACTGCTGATGGTTAACCATGGCGCGCGATTACCGATGTTTTCCGCGGTGCGCGATGGACGGTTACTCGGGACCAAACGGGTTGCGCAACGTCATCTGGGGATCGCGCGTTTCGCTTATGATGAAGGCCTCGCGCAGCTATACGCCACCCCCCCAGCCTGGCCGACACCGACGCGTGGTGTCAGCGAGATGAGGCTGGCATTGCGTTATCGAACCCGTGACGCCCTGTGGCGCCATATCAAAGATACCGGCACACTCTACTTGGAGATTGTCGACTACCCCGGCGAGTGGCTGCTGGATTTACCGATGCTGGAACAGGACTATGTGTCCTGGTCGCGGCAGATGAACGGCCTACTCCAAGGTGACAGGGCACAGTGGGCTGCGCCTTGGCTGGCCAAATGTGCTGCGCTTGATCCTCTGGCGCCGGCTGACGAGCGGGTATTGGCGGACATTTCCCGCGCCTATACCGATTACCTTTTGCGCTGTAAAGCTGAAGGGCTGCATTTTATTCAGCCGGGGAGGTTTGTGCTGCCGGGTGATATGGACGGCGCACCGGCGCTGCAATTTTTTCCCTGGCCGGCCACGGCCGACGTCGACGCGCGGCTGGCATCGGCCAGCAAAAGTTCGACGCTTGGCGTACTGCGTAGCCGTTATCAATACTACTGCCAACACGTGGTGAAAGGGTTTTATAAACAGCATTTCACCGGTTTTGACCGGCAAATTGTGCTGGTGGACTGCCTACAACCCTTGAACCATGGCCCACATGCCTTTAACGATATGCGCCTGGCCATGACCCAATTGATGAGAAGCTTTCATTACGGTAAACGCAGCCTTTACCGCCGTCTGTTTTCTCCCTGTATCGACAAACTGATGTTTGCCGCCAGTAAAGCCGATCACGTGAGCACCGATCAGCAGGCGAATTTGGTGTCATTACTGCAACAACTGGTTCGCGACGCCTGGCAGGACGCGGCGTTTGAAGGTATTTCCATGGATTGCGTCGGACTGGCTTCGGTACGCGCGACCGAAAGCGGCCTGGTTAATCACGAGGGGCAGCAAATCCCGGCATTGCAAGGGCATCGACTGAATGATGACCAATTGCTGACGTTTTATCCGGGCGATGTGCCGGCCAGGTTACCTGACGCGGCGTTTTGGCAAGGACAGGGTTTCCAGTTTGAGAGCTTTCGGCCGCGCAGCATGGACCCGGACGGGCCGCTGCCGCATATCCGTTTGGACGCGGTGATGGAGTTTTTATTGGGAGACAAACTACGATGAACGATCCTGTCAAACCGCGTATTGATTTTACCTCCCAGGATTTACCCGCGCCGACGCCGGAGGCCGCACCGCTGCGCTCTGCGCAAAACTTTGATATGCAAAAAAACGCGCAGTTTCAGGCCCAGCCTGAGCTCGATGAGCCGGGGCGGCCCGAACAACTGTTGACTCAAACCCTGCGGCCAAGGCGCAGTGTGTGGCGGGGCATGGTGATGGCTGGCGCAGGGTTGTTGGTGTTTAGCGCGGCGGCTCAAGGCATAGTCTGGTCGGTGCACGCGTGGCAACAGCAGGATTGGCTATCACTGGGGACCCTTGCCGCCGGCACGCTGTTCGTCATGGCAGGTGCCGGGTCGCTGGTCACCGAATGGCGCCGGTTATACCGGCTACGACAGCGTGCCGACGAGCGTGAGCGGGCGGGTGAGCTACTACAAAGCCACGCACCGGGCCAGGGGCGGGCATTTTGTCTGCGTCTGGCGGAACAAGCCGGAATAAACCAGGATCATCCCGCCTTGCAGCGCTGGCAAGCGATGTTACAGGAAACCCAAAGCGATCGTGAAGTGGTGACGCTGTACGCCAAAATAGTGCAACCGCTGGTTGATGTTCGGGTACGTAATGCGATCAGCCGCTCCGCCGCCGAATCGGCGTTGATGATTGCCGTGAGCCCATTGGCTATTGTCGATATGGGGTTTATTGCCTGGCGCAACCTGCGGCTGATTAATCATATTGCCAGCCTTTATGGGCTGGAAGTGGGCTATTTTAGCCGTATTCGGCTATTTCGGCTGGTGTTGCTCAATATTGCTTTTGCCGGCGTCAGTGAATGGGTCACCGAGGTGGGCATGGACTGGATGTCGCAAGATCTGACCGCCCGGCTTTCTGCTCGTGTGGCGCAAGGCATGGGGGCAGGACTGCTGACCGCGCGTCTGGGGATCAAAGCCATGGAACTGTGCCGCCCGCTGCCCTGGATCGACGGTGACAAACCCCGCCTGGGAGACTACCGGCGCGAAATTTTCGCACAGCTGCGCGCGATGATGGATCCTAAACCGCCTGCTTAAGCCGGCGGGTTGCCCGCCTGGACACCGAACTTTTCCCGGCAACGCGGCGTTCACCACGCGACCGTCTTTCCATACTGTCAACTTTTTGTGACAGATGACTTCATCCCGGGTGCGCCAGCACGTATTATGGTCAAAGAATTTTTCTTCACTACCACTGCTCCGCTAAGAGGCGCTACATGCGATTGGAAGTCTTTTGTGAAGACCGCCTGGGGTTAGCCCGGGAACTGCTTGATTTATTGGTCGCACGCAATCTGGATCTGCGCGGTATTGAGATCGATCCGCAGGGCCGGATCTACCTGAATTTTCCGCCACTGGCATTTGAACCGTTTCGGGCAATGATGGCCGATATTCGCCGCATCAGCGGCGTTACTGATGTCCGTACTGTCGAGTTTATGCCATCGGAACGCGAACATCGGGCACTGGACGCTATTTTGACAGCCATGCCTGAACCGGTGCTTTCCATCGATTTGAAAGGTCGAGTGGAATTGGCCAATCCCGCCGCCATGGCGTTGTTCGCGCAAGGTTATGACCAGATGCATCATCTGCCTATTGGTCCGCTCATCGACGGTTTTAACTTTACGCGTTGGCTGGAAAGTGAGCAGCCGTTGCCCGACAGTCGACCGGTAGTGATTATGGGGCAGGATTTCCTGTTGGAAATCATTCCGATTCATCTCACCAGTGAAACTGACCAACTCGCCATCGCTGGGGGCGTGATCCTATTGAAATCCGCCGTGCGTATGGGACGACAACTGCAACAACACGGGCCGATCGACGATCGTGAATTGGGTCATGTGATTGCCGTGAGTCAAAAAATGCGCCAGGTGCGCGAACAGGCACGCAAACTCGCCATGCTAGACGCGCCGTTATTGATAAGCGGAGAGACGGGGACCGGAAAGGATTTATTGGCCCACGCCTGTCATATGCGCAGCGCGCGCGGTACACACCCCTTCTTGGCGCTCAACTGCGCCGCCTTGCCCGATGATGTGGCCGAGAGCGAATTGTTTGGTCATGCGGCGGGGGCCTATCCCAATGCGTTGGAAGGCAAAAAAGGGTTTTTTGAGCAGGCACAGGGTGGGTCGGTATTGCTTGATGAAATCGGCGAGATGTCGCCCAATATGCAAACCAAACTGTTGCGCTTTCTTAACGACGGGACCTTTCGCCGGGTTGGCGAAGATCGCGAAATGCATGTCGACGTGCGAGTTTACTGTGCTACTCAAAAAAATTTGCTGGAATTGGTGCATGAGGGCCACTTTCGCGAAGACCTCTATTACCGCCTGAATGTGCTGACGCTTAATCTGCCTGCGTTGCGCGATCGTCCAGACGATATTATGCCGCTGGCAACGCTGTTTATTGCGCAATTTTGCGACGATCAAGGCATGACTCGCCCTGCCATGTCGCCGGAACTGTCGGTCATGCTGACTCAGTACGCCTGGCCGGGCAATGTCAGACAATTAAAAAATGTGCTTTACCGGGCGATGGCCCAGTTAGAATCAGCCGAACTGACAGTAAGTGATATCGACCTACCTCAAGTGGCTCAACCGCTGGTGGCGCCGATCACCGAAGAGGTGCTAGACGGGTCACTCGATGATATCAGCAAACGGTTTGAACGCTCGGTGCTGACCCACCTTTATCGCTCTTATCCCAGTACCCGCAAGTTGGCCAAACGGCTGGCAGTATCCCATACTGCTATTGCCAATAAGCTGCGTGAATACGGTCTGAGTGCAAAGAAAACGGGCGAGGAGGAGGGCGAAGAGTAAATTTTCGCCTGCAGCGACCGGTGGGATACGTCCCTCGTCGCGTCGCATAAACCACCCTACCGCTGCAGGTGTCGCGCTGGGGAAATATGTTCAGTCCCTTGCGTTTATCGGTATGGTTGGCTAACGTTATATCCGATATGTCTTTGGCCATGAGCGGATTATCCGGTAAGTCATTGTCTATCAGTGAAAAATGTAGTGCCCGTTACGCCCGATTACAGTTGCTGTCCGCCATACTCACCGCGGAATTAGCCAGAAAATGTACTGTCTGCGTCATATCTAAGCCCTTGTTCCAGACTGATAACTGGGTCAGTCTGGAATTTGCCACAATACAATGATAGTGATCTTGCCCAGGGGATGCTATTTTTCATTACCACTGGATGTGGATGCAACTTTTTGATTTTATTAAAAATAATTTGAGGGTTAATGATGAGAATGATGCATTTCTATCCGGAGTCCTGGCCGTTGCATACGCCTTTTGTGATTTCTCGGGGCAGTCGTACCGAGGCCAGGGTGGTAGTGGTGGAGATTGAGCAGGATGGTATAACCGGGGTGGGTGAATGTACACCCTACGCGCGTTACGGCGAAAGTGAACAATCGGTCATTGTGCAGCTTGCTAGCGTGACGCACGCCATGGAGCATGACGTCTCACGGGAGATATTACAACAACTGTTGCCGGCCGGGGCTGCCCGCAATGCGGTAGACTGCGCGTTATGGGACCTTGAACGACAGCTCAATAACAAAACCTTGGCTGAGCTGGTCGGTGTGACGTTACCGGCGCGCATCGACATGGCCCAGACGTTAAGCATTAACGAACCGGAACTGATGGCGCAAGCGGCCTTGGAATATTGGCAAGCCGGGGCTCGGTTATTGAAAATAAAGCTCGATGACAGCTTGATCACCGAACGCATGGTCGCCATCCATACCGCAGTGCCAGACGCGACGCTGATAGTCGATGCCAACGAATCCTGGCAGCCCGAAGGCTTGGCGGCCCGCTGTCAGTTGCTGGCGGACCTCGGTGTGGTGATGTTGGAACAACCGCTGCCGGCGGAACAAGACTCCGTGCTGCAGCACTTTATCCACCCACTGCCAATTTGTGCCGATGAGAGTTGCCATACCCGCCAGCAGCTACCGGCGTTAAAAGATAATTATGAAATGGTCAATATCAAGCTGGATAAAACCGGTGGCCTGACCGAAGCGTTATTATTGGCGCAGCAGGCCAGCGATCAGGGCTTCGCCGTTATGCTGGGGTGCATGTTATGCACCTCGCGCGGCATCGCCGCTGCGTTACCGCTGGTGTCTTTTGCCCGATTTATTGATCTTGACGGACCGACCTGGTTGTCGATGGATGCGGCTCCTCATCTTAAGTATCGCTGTGGCTCAATCACCCTGTGACAAGGTTGGTGGGTAGTCAAGCAGGTCGACCAGCGCATCGAGATAATGGCTGGTGGCAGCATCGGCGGAAATAGCCGGTAACTCGACGGTAATACAGGGTAAGCGACGATCTTCACACCAACTGCCGAACGAGCCCGGGGTGGCGTAACCGACGCTATCGACCAATGGTAAGGCTAACCGCGCGGCCAGCCAAACGGCCAGCGGTTCTCTCGTGGCTTGTTCAACGCAGGCCAGCGGCTCATGAAAAGACACTACCCACGGTGGATTGAGCTGTGTGATGAGTTGGCAAAGCGCGCTGGTTTCCGGTTCAGAACCGGCATAAGCACCGGTGGATAACAGCACATCCCGTTGTGTTGTCTCACTGGTCCAGCGGTATACCGTTTCTCCCGCTTGCCAATTAGCCGCGGGAAAATTGCGATTCACATCGACGCCGTTGGCGTTGGCTCTAAGGCCCAATTGGCATCCGTCGGGATTCACTGCCAAAATCACATGATGACGCCTGACGCCGGATGCCAGCGTACGCAAGGCGCAAGACAGCGCCACGACGCTTGCGGTTTCGTCACCGTGGGTGCCGGCGATCACCAGCCCGCTGTCGGAGCTGACCCTCTCTGCAGGGAAATAGAGCAGGGGGGCGCCAAGCACCGATTTGCCATATACACTGCCCAACGAAGATAACGCGCCTCGGCGCGATCGCGCTTGAAATGTCGTCATGCTGTTTCCTGACCGAAAATAATAGGTTACATTTGCAAACTACTTTACCCTAAAACGTCCGGTGATTTTACCCTCGGTGGCAGTTTTCGCCGGGTAACTGCCAAGTGGCCATCGGCACTGATGATCGAAGCAAGGATAACGCGCTATGTTGCAATTCAACCTTCAGCCGTTCAAATACCGGTTTTGTGTCTCGTTAATCATGGCCCTTTGCGGCAATCTTTGGGCTGCCACGGTTCCCGCTGGCACACAACTGGCTAAACAGCAGCACATCGTGCGGCAGATAAAAGACGAGCCGGCGTCCCTTGACCCTATCAAAGTCGTGGGTCTGCCCGAGGCTCAGGTGGTGCGCGATCTGTTTGAGGGACTGGTTAACGAAGATGCTAAAGGAAAAATCATGCCAGGGGTGGCCACCGATTGGCAAACTCATGATAACCGTACCTTTATCTTTCATTTACGCCGCGATGCACGTTGGTCGAATGGTGACCCTGTCACGGCACATGACTTTGTCTACAGCTGGCGCAGGCTTGCCGATCCGAAAAACCTTTCGCCCTTTGCCTGGTTTGCCGATTTGGCCGGATTGGAACATGCGGGGGAGATCATCGCCGGCAAATTGCCGTCTGATCAATTGGGCGTCAGTGCGCCCGATGATTACACGCTAAAGGTGCAACTTAGCAAACCGGTACCCTATTTTGTCAGCCTTACCGCTAACTTCAGCCTGTTTCCGGTCCACCGCGCCACGGTGGAAAAATACGGCAATGACTGGACCTCGGTGGGCCATTTGGTGGGTAACGGCGCATTTAGCCTGCAGCAACGGGTGGTTAATGAAAAAATCGTGTTAACCCCCAATGTGCACTATTGGGACCATCAGCACACGGTGCTGACCCAGGTCACCTTTATTCCTATTAATAAAGAGTCTGCGTCGCTCAATCGCTACCTGGCCAACGATATTGATATCACGGAATCTTTTCCGAAGAATATGTACCAAAAGCTGTTGACGGATATTCCCGGTCAGGTTTATACCCCCGATCAACTGGGGACCTATTATTACGCGTTTAACACTCAGCGTGCGCCGATGAACGATGTCCGGGTGCGCAAAGCGTTATCTTATGCCATTGACCGAAAGATCATTGCCGAAAAAGTGGTTGGCACTGGAGAAAAACCCGCCTGGCATCTGACGCCGGACGTGACGGCTGGTTTTCAACCGGCCAAAAGCACCCTCCAGCAGCATACGCAGGAAGAATTGGATAACCAGGCCAAAATATTAATGAAAGCAGCCGGTTACGGCCCTGATAAACCTTTGAATCTAAGCTTGTTATATAACACCTCCGAGGTACATGAAAAAATAGCCATTGCCGTGGCATCCATGTGGAAGAAAAAACTGGGCGTTAACGTGAAGCTAACAAATCAGGAGTGGAAGACCTATATCGACAGCCGCAATAGTGGTAATTTCGACGTGGTACGCGCTTCCTGGGTGGGCGATTATAACGAACCTTCAACCTTTCTTTCCCTGCTCACTTCAACCCATAGTGGCAATATTGCGAAATTTAATGACCCGCAATACGACAGGCTGCTTGAGCAGGCCAGCCTTGAAACCAACCCTCAGTTACTGAGCGCGGATTATAATAAAGCCGAGGCGATTATTGCTGATCAGGCGCCCATCGCACCGATTTATCAATACACCAATGGCCGGCTGATTAAACCTTGGGTAAAGGGTTACCCTATTACCAATCCGGAAGATGTCGCGTATAGTCAAACGATGTATATTTTGCGGCATTGAGTCTATTCAGCACCTTCATTGCGTTTCATAACGCTTCATATACTACACTAACATGCTGATAAAACAGTATGTTAGTGTCTATGTCACATCATAACTATTCAAGTATGAGCAAAGGGTGCAAAAAAACAGAGCAATACATTCCTTTGCTGCCGTCTCAATTCTCGGTATGTAGATAAATATAAGTCTGCTGAAAGGCTTTTAGAGAAAACAAGAGGATCAATTATTAGTAGGGTTTTAGCGAACGGGAAAAATGTGTTCTAAAACGGTAAACAGATGGAGTAAATGATGATAATTTTATGCTCATCCCGCCACGCCAAAAACCGCGCTGCGGGTTTTATCAATGCAGTATATCTTTACTGATGACGAGAAGTCGGTGGGTATGGCAATCCTTATCATCACCCCAGCAAAAATTTGCCCAAGTGCTATAGAAATCATCCCAACTGGTCATGAAGGTAAGCGGGCGATCCTGCTGCGTTCCATCAGACACATAGACTTGATATCCTGGCGTTGATATCGCCCATGATATCATTTTTTCCCAAAATCTGCGGCCTTCGCGGGTCTGCTGTTCATCTGACACAACGATCGAGTAATTCTCCAGAAAGTGCTGGAAAAAAATCTGGGGCAGACCATATACAGCATGCTCATGCTGAGCATGGATAGTTCTCCACACCATAATCTGTGTACAGGTACGACGCGTGGCTATGATGTCGTCTCGGAAAACGAGCCTAACGGCATAGACAGTTTCTGGAACCGGGCTATCAGTGATAAGACGATAATGATCGTCCGGTATTGATTTGACCAAACGATAACCATAAGGCACTGTATAAACAGGCAAGACAAAGTCCACAACGCCTTTCTCAACGAAGGCACCGGTGTGTTCTATGTTCTTCTTTATCACACTGAGCTTTCTATCGAAATCGGCTTCTGGGATGTTATATGGCATCTGAATTATCGCTAGGTGAGATCGCATAATGTCCTCCGTTGTGTGTCGGACAATAAAAGGTAATCCAATTTCTGGTGCCAACAATGGAATAAATACCAAGTCGACATGCCACTATTCAATGAAAGCATGGTTTACCCTATCGTCAATACTAGAGCAACCCGAAGAACTATTCAACTACAGGTTGAGTAATGATGGACGGAAAGTGCAAGGATTCATTGGGATTTAGATAGAGGACCGGACTAGCTGGCCCTTGGTTTTACCCTTCAACCTGATGCAAGATGTACGCCGCAGCGCGGGCCTCTGATTGAGAATTCACATTGGTGATGTACAAGGATGGAAAAGGCAAGTGGGCCTATGTCGGTACTTGATGATGGTTGACGTCAAGCCGGTATACCAGGGCATGCGCCTGTCAGCGAAAAAGTGCACACAGGTGACTCTGCTTGAATCTAATAAGGCTATCGCCTGGGTAAACCAACATGTCAGTGTTGCGGTCACTGAGCCACAAATTACCGGGATCGCCCCATTCATCAAGCATTTAATCGGTATGACGGGTTGGATCGCATAGACTGCCCCCAGCCCCCACTAAACGTAGTGGGGGCTGGGGGTGATATGTCGTCTCGTCGCGTGAGCATTGATACCGGCCCCTATTGAGTTGCCGGCGTTAATGCGGCGCGATAAGCATTAAGGACACATTGGCGGATGGGTATTGGGGATACATTGCTTCTCGGGCCGTTCTTGTGCATCGATTCTGCTTATCCATCCTTGGCCGTTCTGGCTCTGAAATTGATAATTAGTTGAATTAATAAACAGGTTGCCGGTGATAAACCGACCATCGGCGGAAAGCGTCATGCTCAGTTGTCCTATATGTTGTAAATACTGTGAGGCAATATCTCCGGTAAAGCGTTTTATATCATTATAAGGTGAAGTTGCCTCCACAGTAACAATATAAGGTGCGCCGTTGGCCGCAAGGGTAAGGCGGAATTTATCACCGGACGTTAACTGTCGTACCATGCTGGTATTCAGGGCAATGGGAATTTTATCCTGATGATGTTGAGGATTAGGCAAATACGTGTAAAGCGACGCCAAATGAGTGGCGGGTTGATGCTGAGTCGTGGGTTCTGATATTGGTGTGCTTACCGTTTTCGCCATAACAAAGCCGCCTGGAAGCAGGGCCAGAAATAGCATCACTCTTGCGATATGGAGGTTCATTTTAATTCTCCTCTAACGGAATGCGGCGACGGCCGGGGAATTGAGATTCATCATTCTTAGCGCATCAACAGAATTAACTGCCCCCATGGCCAAGCCATTACTAAATAAAAATCTCTGTGGCGTTGAAAAGAAAGAAATACTATTACCTGCCATAATTGTTCGGGTATTCTCGTCCCCTCGAGCCCAAAGTGGGGTTGGGGTACTGTTTCCATGAAAGATACCCATATTATGACCCCACTCATGCCTTTGAACTATGTTTCCACAAGTGATACTGTCGGTTGCTACCATAAAATTTGCATTAGGCGTCACATTCACAAAAGCCAGACCGCAAAATTCTCCGCCACGATTAACATAGTTCACCGCATCCGCCCGCAGTTCATTACGCCAACGCTGTACTGTGGGATGAGTTAATATCAGCGGCAAAAATACCCGTTCTGTGGTCCAATTTGCCGGTTGGGTCAATTCTCGTAAACCGACCAGACGCACACGGTAATTTGCGCCCGTGTTTTCCAATGCATCGTTGGTTAATCCTAGACCCTCAATATTATGCGCACGCACGGCCTGCGTGCCGACTCTTTGCCGCGCAAGATCGGCATAGATCATGAGCAGATCGATAGTAATCGTCTCACGCTGCCACTGGCCGTTCGCGCCAACCCTAAACGAGACCAGATCGTCATGGGGAACAGTGAGGTTTTGCCCGGAAAAAAGTATTCTCACATTGAGAGTTGCGGCTTGATTGATCACAACCCGACTGCCGACGGCTTGGCCAGGCGGTAGCGATATCTCCGGGACCCAGTTGGCGTTAGCAAACTCTACCCGGGTTACGGGGGTGGTTAAAGGCGGCAGGATTTGACTCGTCAGCGTACGTGCCTGAATCACGTTGACGGGATGATCAATCAACTGCCATCTTTGCCCCTGTGGATTGGTGCTGATAAACATAAAGTGGTATTCGTTGCCCGCGGATAAACGCATGGGCCCATTTTGGCTAACGCCATCGTGGCTAATTTCAGATGTCAGGCTAGCCGTGGAGCGGATAACAATTTTATCGCGATTATTGGCGTTATTGGGCAGTCGAATGATCGGGATCCGGTGTTGGTTGGAAAAATCAACAATGGTGAGCGGTACCACCGGTACGGGTATCTGTGCAACAGCCGGGCTGGCATTTAACTCCCGTTGCGCCGGGGTAGAGACAAGCCAACGCCTTAGAAGATTGTTAAATATCAGCAGATAAGCGTCATTGTTGGCGATGGCTGTGCTGCTGTTAAACATCAAATTATTCGGCATGATGTTGGATGCCCAGGTTGCAGTGGAAATAATCATTATCTGGGCATCTGGGCGACTTTGGACTGGTAACATTATCTGCCCGGCCCAGTTGCCGTCTGACAATTGATATACGGTTAAGGGGGTGGTTAAATTAGGTATGGTTGCACCAACGGTATTAGGGGAAATAATAGTCACCTGCGGGCTGGCCAAAGGTTGCCATATTCTTAAATTTGCCTGATATATGAAAGAAAATTGATTGCCATTATTAATGTTTAACGAACCATTCCCCCTTGGGATCATATTAAAAAGCTGGGACATAAATTGGGCATGAGACACTATGGTTACCCGATCATTTTGATTTGGATTGACAGGAAAAAATATGTCTCTAGTCCAATTACCGTTCGAAACAGTAAACGTTATTTGTTGAAAACCTGATGGCAGTTGCCCCCTGCCGCCATTAGTGTTGGGTGATAGATTTATACCCCAGGATGCATAACTAAAAAAAGTCAAAAAAATCACTATCAGCCAAGTTACTCTAGTACGGAGAACGTATTTCATTGTGACCTCCATGAGCGAAGATACTTTTTATTAAAAAGCGATCACCGTGATCTTTTTAAATAAAAAAATATTGTCATTCGCGTTGATGTTGCTAAGGTAGCCGTACGACATCAGCATGATTTTTATTAAAAAACATGCCCCATCCTATTTTGGTGTAATAGGCTTGAGTTGATATTCCGGTAAATTTAACGGGTAAATATATTTAATACAATCACAATGCTTGCAATTCCAATTTTTGGCACATCAAGAAAATATACAATGAGTGTGGTTAATTGCGCTGATTTATCAATACACCAACGGCCGGCTGATTAAACCTGGGGTAAGGGTTACCCGATTACCCATCCGGAAGATGTTGCGTATAGTCAAACGATGTATACCCGTCATACTTCAAGCTGCAGGTGCGTTGGGGGTGTTTGAAAACGGTAAAAGAAAAAACCTCTCACGAGGCTTTGTTGACAACAGGTAATCCAATTTTTGAGATGATCGCCAGCCGGTTTTGGTAATGCTCAGGATCTCCCCAAAGCCATTGTTCCTGTCGGCCTATGTCATCCTCGGTGGTTATCGTACGCAACTCACAGCTAATGATGTCGTAAGCATAAACTTTTAAACCATAAGCAACAGCATCGTATATGCGAGCCTGCCAGAATGACATACCATCGTGTGTCTGGTTCATGTCTGATACAATAATATCGTATTTTTCAAGAAGATAGTCTAAAAAAATTGTTCCAGCCAATTCATGAAGTACCGCTCGATGCTCTCTTTTCTGATTACGCCACACCAGAACCTGAGTCACAGGCTTGCAATTGAGAAAACAATCAGGCTGAATAAGAACGCGATTATAATAGACAACTTCTTCAACTACATCATTGACCAATGCTATCTCGAAATGCTGCTGTTCTATCTTTTCTGGCACTCGATTATCCACACGGACGATACGATACCCAGGAGTCAGTGACAGTCCCTTGATTTCTGCTGCTATATCAGTACCCCATGCTAGCGTTAAGTACAGCGTGCGGTTGTCCGTGCTTTCACTCAGATGAGCAAAAACCTCGTTAACCTTTGCGGTATTAAGCAGTTTATGTGGCATGACCTGTCACCAAGTTCAAAGAGGAGAGATAGAAAAAATTTATTTCGACCGACCAACAAAAAGTTGATTTAATCAACGCTTATCATACGCTAATGAGCTTAATAAATCAATAAATCTGGCAAAAAAGGTCGCTTATACCAGATTGATTTTTAAATTTAACGAACAATAAACACCCATAAAACCCGAGAGTGGGCATGACAGTAACGTTGTAAGTAAATCACGCTACATTTGGCGGTAACGGCGTCACGGCGGTATTTCCCTTCACTTTTTTGTATGCTTAGTTCAACCCTACTGGTTGTTACGGTCATCTATACCGCCTGTACTGTCAACATATTTACGTTCGGCACTTATTACACCATTATCGGAGTATTTCCTTCTCATCCGGGATAAACTTAAGCGTCATTATCTTTGGTAAGGGTTACACGTTGGACGGGATCGATAGCGACGCGTTAAGTATCGACGGGGTGGCGTATGCCGGTCAGTTGGACGGCGAGGGGGGTATCACGTCCATTGAAGGGGCGGATATCGCTCATTGTGCCCATCCTTGCTGGCTTCATCTGGATATCGCCCATCGGGCCAGCAGTGAGTGGTTAAGCTCTTCATCGCTGATCCCCGATGCCGTACGAGAATCTCTGGCAGGCAATAGCACTCGACCACGGGTTAACCGTATCCCGGAAGGCGCGCTGATTATATTGCGCAGCATTAATTTTAATACGGAAGAGTATCCCGAAGAGCTGATCGTTTTGCGGATTTATATCACCGAAAAACTGATCGTCACCACCCGCAGCCAACCTATCCAGGCAGTGGAGGAGATGCGTGACGAGTTGCAAAAACAGCAGGGGCCGGTAGACAGCGGATCCTGGCTGGTGGATATGTGCGATACGCTCACCGATCATACCGGCGAATTTATTGAAGATATGCACGACCGGGTCACCGCTCAGGAAAATGATTTATTGGAGCAGCGCATTCCCCCGCGGGGAGAACTGTCCCTGTTACGAAAACAACTCATTGTACTTCGCCGTTATATGGCGCCGCAGCGCGATGTGTTTGCCCGCCTGGCCAGTGAGCACTTGCCCTGGATGGGGGACGATGACCGGCGGCGGATGCAAGATATCGCCGATCGTCTGGGGCGGGGCATCGATGATATTGATGGGGGCATCGCCCGGACTGCGGTGGTGGCCGATGAAATTAACTGGATCACTGCCGAATCCATCAATCGCCGGGGTTATGCTATGTCCTTGATGGCGATGATCTTCTTGCCATCAACCTTTTTAACCGGGTTGTTTGGCGTTAATCTCGGCGGGATCCCGGGTAATAATATGCGTTTCGGTTTTAGTATCTTTTGCGTGTCGCTGGTGCTGGTGGTGGCCGGGGTGGCCCTATGGTTAAAACGGCGAAAATGGCTGTAAAAAGCCTCATAATATTGAGCAATATCAATATGAGCATTATTAATATAAGGCAGTATAGATATCGCAGGTGAATGCAACGTCAAGCGATGGGCGTTGCGCTCCATATTGTCTTACTTCTAATTTTGAATTATTGCATAGCATAATTAATTCATATAGTGCCAAGTCTCTGACTTGGCATTTTTTTTGTCCTTTTTTTGCGGGATCACCCCGTTGACCCGGTCAAGGTTTGTCCAGAACAACATAACGCACTATGCTTAAAGCAAGCGGATAACCATACGCCATGGCGTAATGGTTACCCTTTTTTTGCCTACTTTTTGCGAGGTGGATACAATGCACAGCACAACAACCCTGGTTGGGGATGACACAACTCATGGTTATCGTTTGAGCATCTCCGCTGCGCCGCTGCCCAGCGAACCCATCCCTACCGACCCACCGCCGATCCCGTCACCCATCCCGGATCCGCCGTTGGACCCGCCCTATAACCCGGATCCAAAACCCATTGAGGATCCACCGCCGTTTAGAATGTAAATCGGTTATTTCAGCTCAACTACCGGCAGTCGCAGGTTCTCCGGCGGCTGCTCCCGTTGATCGTGTTCGTCTAACCACGTCGCTGCGGGACCGGTTATCGGAACCGGGTCAAAGGCGAGGTCACCCCCATCGATGATGTCATCGCCAATGCTCAGCCCCTTGAAGTCAAATATGTTGCCGTCGGCCAAATGGGAGGGCACGACATTTTGCATGGCGCGGAACATGGTTTCGATCCGACCTGGATACTGCCGATCCCAGTCATTGAGCATGTTGCCTATCACCTGACGCTGTAGGTTAGGCTGGGAGCCGCACAGATTGCAGGGGATAATCGGAAATTCACGGGCGACGGCAAAGCGCGTTATGTCTTTTTCCCGGCAATAGGCCAGCGGACGAATGACGATCTGTTTGCCATCATCGCTCATTAATTTTGGGGGCATGGCTTTAAGTTTGCCACCATAAAACATATTCAGGAACAAGGTTTGCAACATGTCATCACGATGATGCCCCAGGGCTATCTTGGTTGCTCCCAACTCGGTAGCGGTGCGGTATAAAATGCCGCGCCGTAATCGCGAGCACAACGAGCAGGTGGTTTTTCCCTCGGGAATTTTATCTTTTACGATGCCATAGGTATTCTCTTCGACAATCTTGAATTCAACACCGGCAGCCTTCAGGTAAGCCGGCAGGATGTCCGCTGGAAAACCGGGTTGTTTTTGGTCAAGATTTACCGCCACCAAAGAGAAATGTATCGGCGCGCTATGCTGCAGATTACGCAGAATTTCCAGCATGGTATAACTGTCCTTGCCGCCGGACAGGCACACCATAATCCGATCGCCTTCTTCAATCATATTGAAATCGGCGATAGCCTGGCCTACGTTACGGCGTAGGCGCTTATGCAATTTATTCAGGTTGTACTGCTCTTTTTGATTAACCACGTTGTCGAATACCTTTGATTTATTCTGGCGCGCCGCGAGCTTACCGCGACGCAATCGATCGGTGTTATACCCGCCATGCATCAGGTTGCAGGTGCGTTGGTTTGCCTGCAGTTCGGATTATTTAGGCTATAGAAGGGCTATGGCAAGGATTGTACGCGATAATGCCTTTTGGGTCACCGCCGGGGCGCATATGGGTGTTGTGCGCCGCCGTTACGGGTTAGACACTTGCGCCAATTGCTCATTGATCGCGATAACCGCCAGGTTTCCTCGTTTAATATGGATCAGGATGATATCCAGATCGGGGTCGACGCGATGCCCGAGGCGCACAGTGTAGGACTTGGACAGCCAACTGATAAAACCGGCTTCACAGGACAACTCATTTATATCGCTCCAGGGCATGCCTTCAATTCCACGCCGCCACGGCAATATCCCGCGCGATACCCATACGCCGTCGCGATCATAATAAAATCGAAAACGCCGCCGCAAGGCAACATCATAAAAGGCCTTGATGATGGCAAAAAAAAGAATGCCGTAGCCGGCCAGGATAAAATTCGCCCCTTGGGCGGATTGTGACACGATAAGGCCAATGGCGGCTTGGGCCATAAACAATGCCCATGGCCGGATATATGCGACCCAGGAGAGAACATACTCGTGGTACACCCGATGAGTATAGGTCGCTTGTATAACGCTATGATTATTGACCTGATCCATCGCTCACCTATATTGCTCACTTAAACTGCTCACTTAAACTGCTCACTTATGTCGATCACCTACATTACTCATCAACAGAGGTACATGTAGCAGGTGGAGGATACCTAAAACCGTTCTTGCTCGACAAGCCAAACGTCGACACCGGTTAGCCGTCGGCAAAGATTACCCACGGCTTGCCAGGTTTGATTAGCGCGTGCCCGGCTCCGTATCATCCCCTTTACCGGCCATGCGGGCCAGAAAATCGTATTTTATTTTAAGATCGTTCTCCGCTGCCTGATAAAGCGCCTTGGCGACATCCGGCTGCTGGTTATTCAGCCGTCGAAAGCGCTGCTCGTTAAGCAAGGTGGCGCTGAGATCGCTGCTGGGTGGTCGTGAATCCAGGGATAACGGTAATTTGCCTTCATCGCTGCGCCGTGGGTCGAAACGATAAAGCGGCCAAAAACCGGTGGCCGTGAGCTGGCGCATCTGATCGTGACTTAACGCCAGGTCATAGCCATGTTCCTCGCAGGGGCTGTAGGCGATAATCAGCGACGGCCCGGGATACGCCTCTGCCTCTTGAATCGCCTTGACCGTTTGATTGAGCTGCGCGCCCAGGGAAATCTGCGCCACATACACATGACCGTACATCATCATGCTGACGCCGAGATCCTTGCGTGCCTTGCGTTTGCCCTGTTCACCAAATTTGGTCACTGCACCCAGCGGGGTGGCTTTAGACTGCTGGCCGCCGGTATTGGAATAGCATTGGGTGTCGAGCACCAGAATATTGACATTCTCTGTTAAGCTCAAAACATGATCAAGCCCGCCGAAACCGATATCGTAGGCCCAGCCGTCACCACCGATCAACCAAATGGACTTATCCACCAGATAATCGGCATCCTTTGACAACTGCCTGAGGCCATCCTGAGCATCCGGCGCAAGCAGCTTATCGTTTAGCTCGGCGCGCAGTTCGGCGATTTGCCGGCGGCGCTCCTCCACCGTGACTGACTCCGCGCGCAACCCGGCCACCAGGGACTCAGGCAGCAGGGCTGCATAGTGGTTCAGCAGGCGGGTGACACGTCGACGGTGGTGATCCACGGTTAGGCGAAAACCGAGGCCGAATTCTGCGTTATCCTCAAACAGGGAGTTGGCCCAGGCCGGACCGCGTCCCTCGGCGTTGGTGGTATAAGGCGTTGAGGGCAGGTTGCCGCCATAAATCGATGAACAGCCGGTGGCGTTGGCAATCAGCAGCCGATCACCATACAGTTGCGTCAACAGTTTGATATACGGGGTTTCGCCGCAACCGGAGCAGGCGCCAGAGTATTCAAATAACGGCGTGATTAACTGCGACGTGCGAATATCAATACGCTCTAGATCGGATACCGCCATTTCCGGTAGATCGAGGAAGTATTGATAATGGACTTTTTCTGCTTCCACATGCTCCAGACGCGAGGCCATATTGATGGCTTTGATGTCCGGGTTTTGCCGATCTTTGGCCGGGCAGACTTCTACGCAGAGATTACAGCCGGTGCAATCTTCTGGTGCGACTTGCAACACATATTTACGCCCACGCATATCGCGGGATTTAACGTCCAGTGAGGCCAACCCGGCCGGTGCTGCGTCCAAGGCTTCCGGCGCGACCACTTTGGCGCGAATGGCTGCATGGGGACAGGCCGCAACGCAGTGATTACATTGGGTACATAACTCCGGTTGCCATAACGGGATCTGTTCGGCAATGTTGCGTTTTTCCCATTGGGTGGTGCCCACGGGCCAAGTGCCGTCCGGCGGCAGGGCCGAAACCGGTAGGGCATCGCCCAAACCGGCCAGCATGGCGGCGGTGACGGTCTTCACAAAATCTGGTGCGGCATCGGAAACCACCGGCGGGCGCACTGGGCTGTGGTTATCCACCGGACGCAGTGGCACGGCGTGTAAGGCTTCACGCGTGGCGGCCAGCGCTTGCCAGTTACGCTCCACTAACTCCTGACCTTTGCTGCTATAGCTACGGGCGATAGCCGACTGCAGTGCCGCCAGTGCGGCGTCCGGTGGCAAAATAGCGGTCAGTTGGAAGAACGCCATTTGCATGACCGTATTGATGCGCGCACCCAACTGGCATTCACGGGCAATTTGCGCCGCGTTAATGATATAAAAATGCGCCTGGCGCGCGTTGAGCAACGCCTGAACTTCTTGGGGCAGTCGCGGCCAAATCTCATCGACGCTATAGGGTGTATTGAGCAGAAAAATACCGCCGTCGCGCAGTCGTTCCACCATTTGATATTTGTCGATGAACTGCGACTGATGGCAACCGATAAAATCGGCTTCCCGGATCAAATAGGCGGAATTAATCGGTTTTTCACTGACACGCAGATGGGAAACCGTCAGACCGCCGGCTTTTTTCGAGTCGTAGACAAAATAGCCTTGGGCGAACATCGGGGTACTGTTACCGATGATTTTAATATTGTTTTTAGTCGCTGACACTGAGCCGTCGCTACCTAAGCCGTAGAACAGCGCCTCTAGCTTGGCCAGCCGGGGCAGATGCGTGGTGGGCAGCGGCAGTGACAGGTGGGTGACATCGTCATAAATGCCTACCGTAAAACGTGCTCTGGGCTGCGCCAACGTCAGTTCTTGAAAAATGGCCAACACACAGGCCGGATCGAACTCTTTGGACGATAGACCATAACGACCACCGATGGTGCGCGGCAACGTATCACGCAAACCCTGGCTGTAAGCTTCCGCTAGCGACGTCATCACGTCCAGGTAAAGCGGCTCGGCAAGTGCCCCAGGTTCTTTGGTGCGATCGAGCACGGCGACGGCTTGTACTCCGGCCGGGATCACCGCCAGCAAATGCTGGGATGAAAAAGGGCGGTACAACCGGACTTTGACCACCCCGACCTTTTCACCTCGGGCAAGTAGGGTATCGATCACCTCCTCGCAGGTGCCAATAGCCGATCCCATCAGCACGATCACCCGCTCGGCCTGAGGATGACCGTAATATTCAAACGGACGATATAACCGGCCGGTGGCCTCGGCGAACACATTCATCGCCTGCTCAACGTGGGCATAGGCGTGGTTATACCAGGGATTAGTGGCTTCACGTGACTGGAAATAGGTATCGGGATTGGCCGAAGTGCCGCGAATCACCGGATGATCGGGGCTTAACGCCCTGGACCGATGGGCATCGATCGCCGCCTGGGGCAGTAAGCGTTTTAATGTATCATCCGAGAGCGGGGCGATTTTATTGATTTCGTGTGAGGTACGAAAACCATCAAAGAAATGGATGAACGGCAGACGACTATTCAAACTGGCGATTTGCGCTATCAACGCAAAATCCTGCGCTTCTTGCACATTGCTCGCACACAGCATGGCGCAGCCGGTTTGGCGTACCGCCATCACATCGGAGTGGTCGCCGAAAATCGATAACGCATGGGTGGCTACGGTACGGGCGGCTACGTGCAACACAAACGGCGTCAGTTGCCCGGCAAGTTTATACAACGTCGGGATCATCAACAGCAATCCCTGAGAAGAGGTAAAGGTTGTGGATAACGCGCCGGTCTGCAATGCACCGTGCACGGTGGCGATAGCACCGCCCTCCGACTGCATTTCCATAACCCGCGGAACATCGCCCCATATATTGGTGGTACCGACCTCAGACCAGGCATCTGCCTGTTCGGCCATCGTGGAGCTGGGCGTAATAGGGTAGATGGCGATAACTTCATTAATTCGGTAGGCTACCGATACGACCGCGTTATTACCGTCTGTGGTGATCATGGTTTACCTTCTGTGCTGCGACAACGGTGTAAGACTGATAGCCAATAAATCATTGGCTTATCCTTATGCGCGCAGTATATCAGTCGCCACCTTGGGGGATTTTTGCTTTTGTGCGATGGTGTGAGCCAAATCGGCCATTAAACCCGTGCAATAAGGCCTATACGCTCGTATTCGGCCAATATGTAAAAATTTGACGTGGGTTCTCGACGTGAATGCTGTGTGCGTCTACACTGGCGTTTCCAGAATATTCCGAAATTAAACGCGCCGGGAGTAGAACGATGACGTTTTCACGGTGGCTGATAGCCATTTTAACGCTTTTGCTAGTCGCCTGCAGCAGTACGCCCAACGATCAAGAGCCTGAACAAATGGCCCAACAGGCATCCTCGTTGCAACAACCCAGGATGGCGAATACAGCCCACTGTCAGAATGCCGGCGGCAACATGACACTGAGCACTCAACTGGACGGCAGTGTGGTGGCGATGTGCCAATTGGCCAACGGCAAGCGGTTTTAGCGTCGGTATCGCCAATTGCCATGTTCAACCGGGTTGTTTTTTTCGTTAGGGCAGGTAAACGTGCCACTGCGTAAACTGCTGTTTATTTGCGTGACCACCTTACGTTCAAGCGATGGGTTGCGCAAGCCATGGCACATTAGCGTCGCTTGGACGTGATGTTGGCCAAGCGATTGATTCACCGGTAGCCCCATCGCATATCTTGTCAAAAACCCCACAGGTCTTCACTATTGACCCTTCATTTAATAAAGGGGTGTTACTTTTTGGTATAAATAACCAGATTTATAAGTTTCTTACGTCGCTAATTATAGGCTGGCCAATTGGGTGGCGAACCTATGAAAAATACAGTTGGCCAAAAAATCTTGGGTTTAGGTCATTATTGGTTGAAACTAAAATATCATTAATTAAATTAAATACGTATTGTTTCAGATGATTTTATTTTTTTTGATGGTTATATCAATATATCAATATATTGATGTATATTTTATAAAGGTGTAATTTGAAGGGTATTTTATTGTTTTTTATATAATTATTTTTTCTGATATGGGATCAGCATATAAATGTTTGAGTTTAATGGTTAAAATAGACAGTGCAACGGATTGTTTCAGATAATAATGCTTTTAAGGATGAAATTTATGCATAGCAATTCTATGACCGCCACAACGAACCCATCTGGTCAAGGTGTCAAACCACCATCAGTAATGGCGCGGTTAGCGGGAAACGCTAGTTTTAGCGGTATTTATTCGGTAGAAAATCGGTCGGAAAACATAAACGCATTCACCCCCGCGAAACCACCTATGTTTCCGTTACCCAGCCCGGTTCGATTTTCCGTAGCGCCGCCGCCCAGTCCTGCTCCGCGCCAGGAGCGACTTTCCGCAGTGCCGTCGAGTCCTGCTCCGCGCCAGGCGCGACTTTCGGCTGTGCCGCCCAGTCCTGCTCCGCGCCAGAGGCGATTTTCGGCTGTGCCGCCGAGTCCTGCTCCGCGCCAGGAGCGATTTTCGGCTGTGCCGCCCAGTCCTGCTCCACGCCAGGAGCGATTTTCGGCTGTGCTGCCGAGTCCTGCTCCGCACCAGGAGCAGGACTCGGCGTGTGCCCTGTCATCCCAAACACTGACACAACCGGCCAAGCACGAGAGACTGCGACAGTGGCTAGAGAACCAGTTTGTGGGCCCTGAGAGGGATATATCAGATAAGTGGCAGAGTATCCCTGCCCAGGCTGGCACGAGCCGCCGCCTAACGAAACATCATGACGGTGAGTTCGCGCCTAAGGGTAGTGTTTTACCTTTAATGAATGTTAAAACCCAGCTATCATTAATTTTGGCAGACAAGACTGCTGTGGCGTATCACATTAAAGACGAATGCCAAAAAAGTGGGAATCAAGAGCTTTTTTTGAAATCGTTGTTAGCCGAAGCCTATGTTGCACACCCTATCGCCGATACAGTATTAATTATTTCTGAGGTGTTTGGCATGGCGAAGGCAACTCATCTATCAGAAAAAATAAAAACCTTTTATGCAAGATTGCAAAGAAAAAATCGGTTTAGAACCGAACAGTTAATCATCTATCTCACCGCAGCAGAAGCGTTGGTCACCGGGGATTATCTTAAAGTGGGTAATCGTTATAATATAACCAGTCGAGGGTTGAACTATTATTTATCCTCACTATCTAATCTTAATAGTAGTCTTGACTCGCATGAATTCCACTCTCTTTATAATAATGGTTTTCCGCGTCGGCATTCGGTTGAAACGTGCGAATTCAATGAATGCCGATTGGCAGGTTGGCCAGATATGGAAACTATGTATGCTAAGCTAATTAAACTCATGGAAACTGACGAAAACAAAAAAGTAAAATGGCTGGAAAAATTAAGCTGGGATTTGTCAGAGCATGCTAAAGCGTGGTTGATGCTGGAGCATTGGCAGGTGAACGATCCATCCTATAAGATATTTTCTTCGTATAACCCAACATTTAACGCGTACAGTGATAAAATAAGACAGCGCTATAACCTACAGCATGAAATAGGTTCAGGGAGTGACAAGGACCATGATAATAGCCAGCAAGAAAAATTATATCCAGTTATTATGACATGGAGTGGCCATTTGATTAGTGCAAAGTCTCGTTTTTTTGGCACCTTAGGTAAAGATTCAGTGCGTTATGCCTAATATCTCTTTGCTAAACTAAGCCGCCTGGGAACCTAAACTCACCACCGACCCGCGTTATCCACGGGTCGGTGTTATTCTCAACTGGCGTTTAACACATTAGGGCAAGTTTCCCCTTTGCTAAGCTGCAGTAAATTTTGCAGCGTGACCTGACTAATGCTGGTCAGGGCTTCTTCGGTCAAAAATGCCTGGTGGCCGGTGAATAAAACATTATGACAGGCGGACAGGCGGCGAAACAGGTCATCCTGAATCACATCGTTGGAGTTATCCTCAAAAAACAGATCCTGCTCATTTTCATAGACATCCATGCCCAATGCGCCGATTTTCTGTTGCTTAAGCGCTTCGATCGCTGCCTGGGAGTCGATCAGGCCGCCGCGGCTGGTGTTGATGATCATCACGCCGTCCTTCATCTGGGCAAAGGCCTCTTTATTCAGCAGGTGATGATTTTCCGGCGTTAGCGGGCAATGTAATGTGATCACATTGGATTCGGCGAACAGCGTTTTAAGGTCCACATATTCGGCACCCAACTCCAGTGCTTGGGCGCTGGGGTAAGGGTCAAAGGCCAACAGACGCATGCCGAAGCCTTTCAGAATACGCATACACGCCACGCCGATTTTGCCGGTACCAATCACGCCGGCGGTGCGGTTGTGCATATTAAAGCCGATCAGGCCTTCGAGTGAAAAGTTGGCGTCGCGGGTACGCTGATAGGCACGGTGGATGCGGCGATTCAGGCACATCATCAGGCCGATGGCATGTTCCGCCACGGCTTCTGGTGAGTAGGCGGGTACTCGTACCACCTGAATACCCAGCTCTTTTGCCGCCACCAGATCGACATTGTCGAATCCGGCGCAGCGCAGCGCGACGATCTTGACCCCGAGATCGGCCAGTACCTGCAGTGCTTCCCGGTTACCTTCGTCATTGACAAAAATGCACACAGCATCGCAGCCTTCAGCGGTTTTTGCGGTGCGCGGCGATAATTGGAATTCAAAAAACTCCAGCTGAAAGCCAAAGTCTTCGTTCACTTTTGATAAATATTTACTATCATAGTTTTTAGTACTATAGACAGCGAGTTTCATCGATTTTCCCTAAGTTTGGACAAATGTGCAGCGAACGGAGCAATATACAAATATATCCTCATTATACCCTAAATAATACACGTTGCCCGAAGTCAGCAACGCAGCGACAAATCTGTCTGGAGCAGACTCGAACAACGCTGGCGCTGGCCGAAGGATGAGCCACAGGACGAAGCTCATCAATCACCAAGTGCCATGACTGCACGGATTAACGCCATCTTGGCTACGCCAGCACAAAATAATATCAGGTTTTAAGTATGGTATCTTGCAGGCATTGGGACAATAAAGGAATGTCATGACCAACCTAACCGGCACTTTGGGGGCTGCATTCCAGCGAATCGCTGCTTTTTTGCGCCAAGCAGCGGCGGTTCCACGCGGCTTGTTGGCAAGATCGCTGGTGATAGTGCTGGTGATAGTGCTGGTGATAGTGCCGCTGATCGTGCTGCTGTTATGTACCATAGCCTGGTATTTTTCCCCCCAGTGGGTGCCGCCGCTCGCCGCGCGATGGTTGCCCACCGGCGTCAGCCTGGTGCTTGATGGCCGACCCGTTTGGCATCAGGGCGCGCTTAGATTGCCGGGTTTAGCCCTACAACAGGGGCAATGCGACTGGGTCAATGTACAGTCCGTCAGCGCGTGGCGACAGGCTGGTGTTTGGCAACTTGGCGCCGGGCAGGTGCGGGTGGACAGTGCGTGCATGTCAACCCTCGCCGCCGGCGGGAAGGATAAGCCATTATCCTGGTCAACCTTGGAAAACACACTGCCATCGATAGATGTGCACATTGAACAGTTGATGCTCACTGCTTGGCCAGACTACAGCGGCAGTCTGGATCTGAGCCTGCGTACTGATGTCTCCCGCATTCAGTTTCACAACGACCGTCTGACGCTGGCTGCGCAACTGCACGAACGGCAGCTGACACTGGAACAGCTTACGCTAACCCCGCCAACCCTGACCGCCAAAACGCAGAATTTTTCCGGTTGGCACATCACGCTACGCGGCGGCGTTTTGCTGTCTTCACCTGTGGCAGCCCTGCCGGCACAGGGTGCGTTAGCGGCTGACGTGACGTTGCCAAGCGGTGCGCCGCTCACACTAAACCTCGACTGGCGGCAATCCCAAGGGGTGCTTCGTGTCACCGACCCTCGCAATGCGATTACCCTGGCGCAACTGCCTTGGGTCATTGATCAGGACAACCTGAGCATTATCGACGGTCATTGGCGCTGGCCCTATGCCACCCAGCCCTTATCGGGGCAGATCGACGCCACCTTGGGGTATCGGCAGGCTGCTTTGGGCCAGCTCAACATCTCCTCCGCGCGCATGAATATGTTGACACAAGGTCTACATGGCAAAGCCAATGCGGTGCTTACCGTAGGGCCCGGTCTGCTGAGACTGACCGATAACGCACTGGATTTTCAATTTACCGGCCAGGCCAATGCCAATGATTTATCACTATATGCGTCGATTCCTGGTCAATTGCGCGGCCAACTGACTGATCCCACGCTGGCGCTGCTGCCCGGCGCGTTATTAAGGGTGGTGGGCCCGGTTTCATCGGCGCTGAATATCAATAGTGCGCGTTTCCCCCTGGCCGGGGTACAACTCTCATCCCAAGGTATTAACGGGCGTTTACAGGCGATTTTGCAGGCGGATGCGACACATTACGGCCGTTTTGGCCTGCATATGGACGGACAGGCGGTCAACTTCTTGCTCGATCGCGGACAATGGCACTGGCGTTACTGGGGCGGCGGTTATTTTGCTCCGTTCAGCGCCCGTTGGGATATTAACGGTCGGGGGTCTTGGCTGCAGCAAACCATTGAGCTTAGCGAGTTATCCAGCCGTTTCAACCAGATAAACTATGGTTTGGTCAAGGCGACGACACTGCATCTTTCGCTGTTGGCGCCACTTCGCTGGCAGCGCGGCGCGGCACAACCAGTGCTCAGCGGCGCATTACGTCTTGATGCCCGCCGGATTGATATCACCCACGGAGGTTATGTGCCACAACCCTCGCTTACGCTGCGACTAAAGGGTACCGACCCACAACATTTTATCTGGCATGGCGAGCTGCAGGCCGGCGGGCAATCTCCAGGCCCGGTCATCGGTCCGGTGCGGCTGAACGGCCGCTGGGACGGTACCCGACTGCGCGGTGAGGCGTGGTGGCCACGACAGCCGCTACAGGTATTTCAATCGTTGCTCGAACCCTCGTTGAATATTACTCTGCGTGACGGCGAGTTTTATGCACAAAGCGCCTTTTCCGCCGCCGCGGGACAGGGATTTTTGGCCGGAGGTCATGCGGCCATCCGCGGGGGAGATATCTGGATGGGCGAAAATCGGTTGCGCGGTGTTGGGCTGGACCTCTCCTATCGTTTACGTGATCAACGCTGGACGTTAGGCGTTAAACGGCCCATCGCCTTACGTATTGAACGCGTGGACACGCCGGTGGTGCTCTCGCAGGTGGCAATGGGGTTGCAGGGCTATTACCCTTACGACGAGAGTCATCCTCTCACTCTGACCTCAGTGGATTTGGACACGCTCGGCGGTAGGGTACATCTGACCCCACTGCGTCTGCCGCAACGGGTCCCGGCGCTGCTTAAAGTGGACTCCATTGAAATGAGCCGATTGATCACTGCGCTAAAACCCAAACAATTTGCCATTTCCGGCCGGGTAAGCGGCGAACTGCCATTGCAGTTCAACGACCCGCGCGGTTATATTCGCCACGGCTGGATTGTCAGCGATAACCTGATGACGCTGCGCCTGGATGAGCAATTTGCCAATGCCCTGGCTAACCGTAATCTGGCTACTGGCGCGGCGATTAATTGGCTAAGATATATGGAGATAACCCGGTTTCGGGCAGAATTGGATGTTGACCGTTCGGGGGAAATGGATATGCTCGCGCATATTATCGGCACCAATCCACAGATTAATGCGCAGCGCGAAGTCAGATTTAATTATCGACAGCAGCAAAATATTTTTCAATTATGGCGCAGCCTGCGATTTGGGGCCAATGTGGAGCAGAAGTTGGAAAAACGAGGCGCGATGTTAGGCACGCTACCCAACTCGGTACCCAGCACTATGCCCAGCACTATGCCCAGCACTATGCCCAGCACTATGCCAAGTACTACGCCCGCTCAGCCGACAAGGGGAAAACCATGAAACCAGGCAACCTACCGCAATTGTGTCTGATAGTCAGGCTTACGATAGTATTGGCTGCATCTACGGTTGGCGCTTGTGTACCGCGTATTGAATTGGCGATGCCCAAAGAGCCCATCACGATCAATATGAATGTTAAAATCGAACATGAGATCACCATCAAGGCCGATCCGCAAAGCGCCGCGCTACTGCAGCCCACGATTTGCCAGGCCACTCAACGCTGCCCAGCGGGGCAATAAAACAGCGCATCAGCGGATGCGCTTGGGCCCGTCTTATGCGACTACAAACTGGCTGATGGCCGTTTTGGCATCGACCTGCGCCTTGCTTGCCACTTCCGGTCCGTAAGCAACACCTTCGGCAAACACAAACTGCACATCGGTCATGCCCAGGAAACCCAGGAACAGGCGCATATAGGCGGCGACCAAATCACTTGGGGTATCTTTATGGATGCCGCCGCGGGTGGTTAACACCACCACACGCTTACCGGTGACCAAACCTTCCGGACCTTGTTCGCTATAGCGGAATGTCACGCCGGCGCGGGCAATCAGGTCAAAGTAATTTTTTAACTGGGTAGGGATATTGAAATTGTACATGGGCACCGCCATAACAATGATATCGCTATCCTGCAACTCACTTATCAGCGCATCGGAAAGATCTAACGCTTCCTGCTGACGCGGCGTCAGGGTTGCATCGGCGGGACGCAGTGCGCCAACCAACTCACCATCCAGCACCGGTACCGTTTGTTCAGCCAGATCACGAACGGTAATCTGATCGGCAACATGGTTTTTACGCCACTCATCGATAAAAAAATCGGCCAGTTGGTTGGACTGGGAAAACGTGGACAGGATGCTTGATTTGAGAATTAATACCTTACTCATTGTTTTTTTCCTTAATCATTCTAGGTCATTGACCCTCAGTCGATAGCCATCACTCTAAGGGATTAACCCCAGACAGGGATAGCGTAATAATTCGAGCTGTTTGTTCGAAAATATTGAACGATCGCAAAGCGGGTCAAGTTGACGCTTGGGATATGATAAACTGTCATTAACGGTTAACACGCTTCGGGGTCGGCACGGTACGCCATGTACGGCCGGATGAAAGGAAAGTTATTGTGAAGTCTTCTTTGGCGGCACTGTCCGCTTCGCTCGAGTCGGTGATGCTGCGCGATAAAACAGTTTTACGGCGTCGGTTGCAGGGGGCGCAGAAAGTCGCGCAGCTTGATGCGCAATCTGCCGTTGTGGATCATATTGCCGCTGATATTCAGGCTTCAGCCCAGCGCGCGGCAAATCGGCGCGCAGCTTGCCCGGCGATAACCTACCCGGAAAATTTGCCCATCAGCCAGAAGCGGGGTGACATTTTTGCGGCGATCCGCGACCACCAGGTGGTGATTGTCGCCGGCGAAACCGGTTCGGGCAAAACCACTCAAATACCCAAAATTTGTCTGGAGCTGGGCCGCGGCATTACCGGCCTGATTGGCCACACCCAACCCCGACGCCTGGCAGCCCGCAGTGTGGCCGATCGCATCGCGCAGGAATTGTCGACCCCGCTGGGCGCAGCGGTAGGTTACAAGGTCCGTTTTAACGACCACATCAGCGAAAATACGCTGGTGAAGCTGATGACCGACGGTATCCTGCTGGCGGAAATCCAGCAGGATCGGCAGCTGTTGCAATATGATACGCTGATCATCGATGAGGCCCATGAACGCAGCCTTAACATCGACTTTATTCTCGGTTATCTGCGACAATTATTACCCAAACGCCCGGATTTAAAGGTGATAATCACCTCCGCGACCATCGACCCCCAGCGCTTTTCGCGCCACTTTAACCAGGCCCCGATCATTGAAGTCTCCGGGCGCGCTTATCCGGTGGAGGTGCGTTATCGGCCCATGGTGGAGATCGAGGATGAAAATGAACGCGATCAATCCCAGGCCATCTTCGATGCCGTAGAGGAACTTAGCCACGAGGGGCCAGGGGACATTCTGATCTTCATGAGCGGCGAGCGTGAAATCCGCGATACCGCGGATGGGCTGAACAAACTTGATCTGCCGCATACCGAGGTGCTGCCACTCTACGCCCGGCTGTCCAACAGTGAGCAAAACCGCGTATTTCAATCCCATAGCGGCCGGCGTATTGTCCTGGCGACCAATGTCGCCGAAACCTCGTTGACCGTACCGGGCATCAAATATGTTATTGACCCCGGCACCGCCCGCATCAGCCGCTACAGCTTTCGCACCAAAGTGCAGCGCTTGCCCATTGAGCCGATTTCTCAAGCCTCGGCCAATCAGCGTAAGGGGCGCTGCGGTCGTGTATCGGATGGTATCTGCATCCGGCTTTATTCCGAGGAGGACTTTCTCTCCCGGCCGGAATTTACCGACCCAGAAATTCTGCGAACTCACCTGGCGTCGGTCATTCTGCAGATGACGGCGCTGGGACTTGGTGATATTGCCGCGTTTCCGTTTGTAGAAGCGCCGGATAAGCGTCATATCCAGGATGGGGTCAGGCTGCTTGAGGAGTTGGGTGCCTTAGCGGATGATTCCACCCATGGCTACCGGCTCAGCCCGTTAGGCCGGCAATTGGCGCAATTGCCGCTGGATCCGCGCCTGGCCAGAATGGTGCTGGAGGCCCGTAATAACGGCTGCGTACGTGAAGTGATGGTGATTGCTGCCGCGCTGTCTATTCAGGATCCGCGGGAACGACCGTTGGATAAGAAACAGGCCTCAGATGAAAAACATCGCCGTTTTGCCGATAAAGAATCTGATTTTGTCGCTTTTGTAAACTTGTGGGACTATCTCCAGGAACAGCAAAAAATCTTATCCTCAAGCCAGTTTCGCCGCCAGTGTCGTACTGATTTTCTCAGTTATCTGCGGGTGCGGGAGTGGCAGGATGTGTATACCCAGTTGCGCCAAACGGTTAAAACGCTGGGGCTGCCGGTAAATACCTTACCGGCGGAGTATCAAAGCCTGCATTGTGCCTTGCTGTCTGGGTTATTGTCCCATCTTGGGCAAAAAGATGTCGAAAAACAGGAATATACCGGCGCACGCAACGCAAAGTTCTCAATCTATCCCGGCTCTGGGCTGTTTAAAAAACCGCCAAAATGGGCCATGGTGGCCGAACTGGTGGAGACGACACGGCTATGGGGACGTATTGCCGCGCGTATCGATCCGGAATGGATTGAACCGCTGGCGCAGCATTTGGTTAAACATAGCTACAGTGAGCCACACTGGGAAAAAGCCGCCGGCTCGGTGATTGCGCTGGAAAAAGTCACTTTGCTCGGCCTGCCGATCGTCAATGCCCGCAAAGTAAACTATGGCCAAATCGATCCGCAACTGTGCCGAGAGTTGTTTATTCGCCATGCGTTGGTTGAGGGCGATTGGCTAACGCGTCACCCCTTTTTCCATGCCAATCGCCGTTTATTAGTCGAAGTGGAGGAACTGGAACACAAATCGCGGCGCCGCGATATTTTGGTGGATGACGAAACGCTGTTTGCGTTTTACGACCAGCGCATCGGCCAGGAGGTGGTGTCGGCGCAGCATTTCGATACCTGGTGGCGGCAGGCGTCCAAGCAGGATCCGGAACAGCTGAATTTTGAAAAAAATATGCTGATTAAAGAGGGCGCCGATAGCATCAGCGCACTGGATTACCCCAATGTTTGGCAACAGGACAATATTAAACTACGGCTCAGTTATCAATTTGAGCCCGGTGCCGATGCTGACGGGGTGACGGTACACATTCCGCTACCGGTGTTAAACCAGGTCAATACCGCCGGTTTTGATTGGCAGATACCCGGGGTACGGCGGGAACTGATTATTGCGCTGATCAAAGCCCTACCAAAACCGTTACGCCGTAACTTTGTACCGGCACCAGATTATGCCCAAGCATTTCTTGGCCGAGCCAATCCCGCCGACGGTGCGCTGCTGGATGTGATGGAACGTGAGTTGCGCCGCATGAGTGGTGTTACCATTGACCGAGAGGCCTGGCAGTGGGAGCAGGTTCCCGATCATCTTAAAATGACGTTTCGGGTGATCGACGATAAACGCCGGACACTGGGTGAAAGCAAGGACCTTGATGGTTTAAAACGACAGTTGAAAGACAGCATTCAGCAAACGTTATCCGCAGTGGCGGATGATGGCTTGGAACAGCAGGATCTGCATATCTGGAGCTTTGGTAACCTACCTGAACGCTATGAACAGAAAAAAGGTGGTTACTCGCTAAAAGCCTATCCGGCGTTAGTCGATGAGAAACAAAGCGTGGCGATCCGTTTGTTTGAAACCGAACATGACCAACAACGGGCTATGTGGCTCGGCATCCGCCGCCTGTTATTGCTTAATATTCCTTCACCGATCAAATATCTGCATGAGAAGTTACCCAATAAAGCCAAGTTGGGCCTGTATTTTAATCCATTTGGCAAAGTACTGGATTTGATTGATGACTGCATCGCCTGTGGTGTCGATAAGCTTATGGAACAACAGGGCGGTTTAGTCTGGCAAGAGGCGCAATATGCTGCGCTGCAAGAGCATGTCCGCGCCAATCTTAATGTCACTGTGGTCGATATTGCCGTCCAGGTGGAGCAAATTTTGACGGCGGTTTTTACCATCAACAAACGACTTAAAGGCAGTGTGGATATCGGCTTGGCACTGGCATTGTCGGATATCAAGCAACAAATGAGCGGCCTGGTCTATCGTGGATTCGTGAGCGGCAATGGCTGGAAACGTCTGCCCGATACATTGCGCTATCTGCGGGCTATTGAACGCCGGTTAGAAAAGTTGGCTAACGATGTCCACCGCGATCGCGCTCAGATGTTGAAGGTAGAACAGGCGCGGCAGGCTTGGCGCCAGTGGTTGGATAAACTGCCGCCGTTACGGCGTGATGATGACGATGTCAGCGCGATCCGCTGGATGATTGAGGAGCTACGGGTAAGCTATTTTGCTCAGCAACTGGGTACACCCTTTCCCATCTCGGAAAAACGTATCCTGCAGGCGATGGATCAAATTCAACCCTGATAGCCCATGGGCAACATTACTTTGCCGGTGTGCCAGTCGTGGTCCCGGCATGATGTTTTGCTTTGCCGGCAAGCATCAACAATGCATTTTGTATAGCGGTGACCGCCAACGCACGGTTATCGGCCCGATAGCGATCCTTGGGTAAGGGGGCTGAGCTTTGAATGGCAATTAAACGCCAACCGGTGCGGGTATAGAGCATAAGCGGAGATCCGCTATCACCGGGCAGTGTATCGCAGCGATGAGAAAGCACTTCAGATTGCGCCCACCCGGTCACCAGACAATTTTGGTGACGATAAAGCGTATCTAAATGGTCTTCGGGATAACCTGCCTGGGTGACCTCATGTCTGGCCTGCTTCAATTGCAGTGTCAACTCTTGGTGATCACCTTGCCATAAGGGGAGCGGTTTTATGTGTTTAAAGACAGTTGTCAAATAGATCAAAGCAAAGTCGTTGGCGGCGGCTTGTGGCGGAACAATCCATCCATCACCCGACGGCTTAAGCTGTTGTCCTAACGTCTTATCCACTAGCGTTTCTATCGCGCTGGTCTGGTAACGCCAAACTTGGTTTTCAGCGACAAACCGCAACATGATTGCTTTATCAATCGTGCCGCCCGGTGCCAAAACACAATGGCCGGCGGTTAACGCCAGATGGGGGGCAATGAGGGTGGCAGTGCATAAATTACCGCTGGCGGTTTCTACCTGACCGATGGCTTGCCATGGCCATTCATTGGGCGAGGTTATCGCCTGACGGCGATCATGGCCAAAAAATAGGGTCTTCTGCTCTTTACTTAAGGTAGCCGAAGCCGTGTTGTTGATGCCCAGGGATACCAGACACAGCAGCAAAAGCGGGACAGTTCGCATAAACCAGCTTGCCTTATGAATAAGAACAGAGATCATACATGAAAAACAGTAGCTTACTTAATATAGTTTATAATGCGTGATGTGAGGATAAAATTTATTGTGTTTCAGTACGCTAAGCGCTTAGGTAAAACATCTGATGCGACTACGGTAACCAATAAGACGGGGCTAAATAAAAAAAAAGGCGCAAACCACGGCGCAAAGAATCAGACTACCCAAGATGATTTCATATAAATAGCGGCGCAGCATAGACGTAACCTTAAGAAACCGACACCCGGAAAACCGGGTGTCGGATAGTCAATAATAATGCGCTAGAATTACAATTTCATCAGCTCTGACAGTCACATATTACGTGCGGGCCCTGTCAAGGTAGCATTAACCCGTTCAGGTTTGGCGCGTATTATGCTGCCGGAGTTGCAGTCGCTGCGGCAGGAGCGGCTTTATGGGCTTTTTTCACGTGTTTTACGTGTTTTTTAGCAGCTTGTGCAGTTTGAGCGGCAGGAGCGGCTTTCTTATGGGCTTTTTTCACGTGTTTTTTAGCGGCCTGGGCAGTTTGCGCAGGAGCGGCTTTATGGGCTTTTTTCACGTGTTTCTTGTGATGAACAGCCTTAGCCGGAGTTTTGGTGGTAGTCGTGGTGGTTGCAGTAGTTGCTGGAGCAGCAGCTGGTGCAGTAGAGGTGGTATCAGCAGCAAAAGCAGCGCTGGACAATCCCATGGTGGCAGCAATAACCAGTGCGAGTACTTTATTCATTGTCAAATCCTCAGAATTGCGGTTTCTATTTTCAACCCCAGTACGGGGCCGGTAGACATACAATAGGGATTTAATCGTTCACTGTCCGTGAGTGTTTGGTTTCGGCGTGTAACCGAATGTACTAGATGATATCAGTTACTTTAGTTACAACATACACTGGTTCAGATTATCGACAACATCGGCATTAGTGCAGACTGGTAAGTATACTGCTATTAAGGTCAAAAAGGGCTTTTAATATCCAGCGGATCGCGTGAGCCGCTGTTGAGTGGCCAACGGTACAGCAAACGTGCTCCGCCCAAGGAACTGGTCTCAGCGATCACCTGGCCTTCATGGGCCTGGGCAATGGAGCTCACTATCGCCAGCCCCAGACCGCAGCCGCCGGTGCTGCGGTCCCGGCTGGGGTCAAGACGAACAAAGGGTTCAAACACCCGTTGACGCTCGTTTTTCGGAATTCCAGGACCGTCATCATCGACCTGAATGAAACCGTAGTGGTTGTCCAATCCCAGACTTACGCTAATTTTATGCTGGCTGTATCTCAACGCGTTATTAACCAGGTTATCTAAAACCCGCTCCATGAGACGGGAGTCGATTTGGCCGAAATCACCGGCATCAGGTATCTTCTGTTCAATAATCCGGTCGGCGTGTACCAATCGAATGTCGTCCAGTTTTTCTCGCAACCAGTGGGGCAGGTCCATCGGGGCCAAATTCAGTGTCACCTGTGGCCGATCCAACCGGGCAAAGGTAAGCAGTTCGTCAATAAGGCCTTCTAGTTGACTCACATCATGATTTAGCCGCTCTTGCTCCTCATCGGATAAACCCTCGCTCATCGCCAGACGATAACGCAACCGGACCAAAGGCGTACGCAGCTCATGGGCAATATTATCAATCAGCTGTTTTTTACTGGCGATCAGGGTATTGACGTTATCGGCCATCTGATTAAAGGCCACACCAAGGCGGAACAGACTTGATGAATTATCAAAATGGATGCGTTCTTTCAGGAAACCGGCACCAAGGCGCTGGGCTGCGGTTTCCAGTCTTAACATGTCCTGCCAGTGTGGGCGCATCCAAATAAACACCGGAAACGCCAGGGACAACCCGATAAAAACCAGCAATGCCAAATCCAGCAGCCTCATTTCGTGTATAAAAAATAAATAAGGGATTGGGCCCACTGCCAGGACATAATTACTGCGGGGTATGCGCTGGATAAACGTATATTCATTATCCAGCGCGACGATCTCACCCTGGCGCAGACGGCTGCTGTCGTGGGGGTTAAGATTGTATTTTTTCAGTGATTCAATTTGCAGTCTGAACGAGAGATTAAGATCCAACTTATTGATGGTTTTATTCCAATCCCGTGGGGGAATGGTTCTCAATTCATTACGCATTAAGTACAACGAGCTTTTCATCAAATCATCCATCGATTTTCTGCCGGCTCGCTCAGCGGTCACCTTGTAAACCAGACCGACCAACAGAGTCATCACCAGGAAACACACAAATAGCAGCAGATAAAATTGAATGAACAGCTTTCTCATGAACTCGTCTTCTCCCAAGCATTGGGTGCAAAGAGATAACCTTTATTACGCACGGTTTTTATTCGAAACGGTTCTAGTGCGTTATCATGCAGTTTTTTACGTAAGCGTGAAATGGCCACATCTATGCTACGGTCCAGCCCATCATAGCTAACGCCACGCAGGTTTTTCAGTAAAGCTTCCCGATCCATAATGTGCCCAGCATGGGTTGACAGCTCCCATAACAGCTCAAAATCGGCAGTGGATAATAAAATCGTTTCCGTACCCAAGATCACTTCACGATTATTCAGATCGATACACAACTGCCCAAAGTGAAGTACTCCTGCATTGGACGCCACCCCGAGTGGTGTATCACGTGCCACAGTTGGGTTCTGGCGCAAATGCAAACGCACGCGGGCTAACAGTACCGCCGGTGGCGTCGTTTTCAGGATATAGTCGTTTGCGCCCATCTCCAGTGCCAAGATATGATTCATATCGCTGTCCAAGGACGTAAGCAGGACAATCGGGCCCTCATAAACTGGACGCAGATCGCGGCAAATAGTCATACCATCTTTGCCTGGCAACAAAATATCCAACAGCACCAAATCAGGTTTCTCGCGGGTAATAACCTCCTGGGCTAAATCCCCCCGGGTTTCGATAATCACCTCGAAATCATGTTTACCCAACCAGGCCGCAATCAAATTTCCGACTTCAATATCATCTTCAACAAAAACAATCTTATTCATTGAGCATAGTATCTGTGTAAAGTAATGAGATTTATCGGCAACGAGCATACCGCCTAGTAGAGGGTTACGCTATCGGATAAGTATCATCTTTCACGTTGCAGGTGTGTTGGCCGCACTCTTTCACCCGAACCCCTTTTTTTGTAAGCTCATCGGGTTGTTTCGTTTGCCGTCATTTTGGTGTTTTATTGCGCTATATACCATTAGTCAATTATGTATATTGATATGCTATAGTTACTATTGATAGGGTTTTACCCCCATCTTTAGGATGGATAATCTGCAACGGGTCAACAGGGGGACAAGCAGCATGACCAAACATCTGCTTGCGGCTGCCGGTCAAGAAGATCGGCTTTGCTTTGATTACACGCATTATTTATCGGCAAGCTGCAAAAAACGCTGGAGTTTTCTTGATGCTATTTATGGCGTAATGCCGTTTTTTGGTATTGTGATCAAAACACCGGCCGCCGGTAGCCAAACGCACCAAGAACAGCTCAAAGCATTGGCGTTACAAGTCTTATCCACCCAGGTTAATGATGAAACCAATATCATTCGTTTGATTGCCCTGGCACATCAGCAGGGGATAAAGCAGTTTGATATTCAGCTTCCTTATGCGTTGGATGCCAAACAGCTTAATGCCATCGAGCAGGAATTTGGCGCCCATCTGTGTTTAAGCCAACGGGGTGAATGCTTAAGCGTATCGCAAGCGTCACAATCGCAAAACTAACGGTTTTTTCTGCCGATTTACTCCACGGATGATGGCGTAAAGGGCCAAAACGTCAGTTTGCCTTTTCAAACGACAAAAAAAGGGCAAGTCTCCTCGCCCGTTGTGACCTCTTTTTTACTGGACGACTAAAGGACAAGTTTCCTCGCCCATTGTGTTGTCTTTTTTGCTGGACTACTCGGTTTTTTTTAGTCGCTATTTATAAAGATCCGCGCTGATCGTCAGATTGCCACCGCTTTGGTTCTGTTCCCATTGACGGGTAATATGGTAATATTTTGCCCCTTTTTTGGCACCTAAGCGGGCAACTTCCTGAGATATATCTGTGGAGCTATTATAATGGCCGGTAAAGGTCACCGAATCAAAAGGCACCATTTGCGCTGCAGTGATTTTATTCACTTCTTGCACTTGTGTACCGTCGGGTAAGGTTACGGTGTAACGCTTGCCGGTGGATGATTGTGTTTCGAAGAACCGACCTACATCACGACTTGGCGAAGCAGAAGAAGCGACCCCGGGGATCTCAACCTTGGCGGCGGCGGCACCACCTGCGGCCAGCGCGGCTCTACCTGCTTCGGAATCAGCAGGAATGGCGTCGGGGCTCTGTACTACACGTTTTGCTGCGTCGGCTTTATAAACAAACGCCGTGATATATTGGTTTCCGCCCTCGTTGGCATCCACTTGGCGCACGATTGAGAAGGACGCAGCCCCTTTGGCCTGTGCTGCCTTGGAAATGGCATCGTTGATATCAGGTTGGCTATGGAAGAACCCTTTAACGGTGACCGTATCAAAAGGTTCCAGCGCGTTGGCTTCTTTGCTGGGTAATTCTTTGATGCCATTGAAGAACCGGTACTTGACCTCTTGTGATGCAGCGGGGGCGTCCTTATGGTAGATATCTGCAGTTACCCGCCAGTTGCCACTGTTGTTTGCGTCGTTGATGCCCTGAATATAGAAGGCATAAGCCCCTAAGGCGTCTGCCCGTTGAGAAATGGCATCGGCCGCGTCGTTTATTGCATTGAATCTACCGGTAATGGATATCCGGTCAAAAGGCTGCAGACTGGCTGCTTTTTCTGGCGTCAGCTCAACAGCTGCCTGCACAGATAAAGCCGTCATCGTCAGTAATGCCGTTACCAATAGTGTGTTCTTCAGCTTCATAAAAAATCCTTTCGAATTACGCTTTCACGCTAAACATGCTGAACTGTTGATGTATAACAGATTAGCCGTCGATTATGGCATGTAATAATGGTGAGTGTCTCAGCAATTTATGTCACTGTGAATAAGAATTGATGGCGTCGTGTCGAATGATGTGACGTTTTGGCCGAAAATGCATTTTGGCGGCACAAAATATAGACCGGCGATTTTATTTTAAGTAGGTTATTGTGTGACTCATGTTGGGTGATCCTTGGGTCTGCCGTATGACACATTTGACACTTGGGTCAGGATGACGATTGTTTTTCAAAAGAACTGATTAAAAAGGGAATGCTATGCGTATTGGTGTACCAAAAGAACGCTTGGCCAATGAGGCCCGCGTTGCCGCAACCCCAAAAACGGTCGAGCAGTTGCTTAAACTTGGTTTTACTGTGGCGATTGAAAGCGGTGCAGGAAAATTGGCAAGCTTTGACGATTCGGCTTTTCTGGACGCCGGCGCGTCCATTACGGATACCGCCGATGTATGGCAATCCGATATCATTTTGAAGGTGAATGCACCGGCGGATGATGAAATTGCCTTGATTAAACCTGGCAGCACGGTAGTTAGCTTTATCTGGCCGGCGCAGAACCCGGCACTATTGGAAAAGCTGTCCGCTAATAATATTACTGTGATGGCGATGGACTCCGTACCCCGCATTTCGCGGGCGCAGTCTCTGGATGCGCTTAGCTCAATGGCGAATATTGCGGGTTATCGGGCGATAGTTGAAGCGGCTCATGAATTCGGTCGTTTCTTTACCGGGCAAATTACTGCGGCGGGCAAGGTGCCGCCAGCCAAGGTGATGATCATCGGTGCGGGTGTCGCTGGATTGGCTGCCATTGGCGCTGCCGGCAGCATGGGCGCCATCGTACGTGCCTTTGATACCCGCCCAGAAGTAAAAGAACAGGTCCAGAGCATGGGGGCTGAATTCCTCGAACTGGATTTTGAAGAGGAAGCAGGGAGCGGCGATGGTTATGCGAAGGTCATGTCCGACGCTTTTATAAAAGCAGAGATGGCGCTATTTGCTGCCCAGGCTCAGGATGTGGACATTATCGTTACCACGGCGCTGATCCCCGGCCGGCCGGCACCAACGCTTATCACTAAAGAAATGGTAGCCACCATGAAACCGGGCAGTGTGATCGTCGATCTGGCGGCGCAAACTGGCGGCAACTGTGAACTGACAGTGGCCGATACCATTACCACCACGGAAAACGGTGTGCGAATCATCGGCTACACCGATTTACCCAGCCGTTTACCCACCCAATCGTCCCAACTCTACGGCACCAACCTGGTTAATTTGCTAAAACTGCTTTGCAAAGAAAAGAATGGCGAAATCCTGGTGGACTTTGACGATACCGTGATTCGCGGTGTCACCGTGGTAAAAAACGGCGAACTCACCTGGCCAGCACCGCCTATCCAGGTTTCAGCCCAACATCAACAGGCCAAGGTGGCCCCGTTGCCCAAACCGGTTGATAAACCCACGTCACCCACGTTGAAATATGGCTTGATCGCGCTGGCCATCATCCTGTTTGGCTGGTTGGCGAATGTCGCTCCTCGCGATTTTCTGTCTCATTTTACCGTGTTTGCTTTGGCTTGTTTTGTCGGTTATTACGTCGTGTGGAACGTCAGTCATGCTCTGCATACCCCGTTGATGTCAGTTACCAACGCCATCTCGGGAATTATTGTGGTGGGTGCCTTGTTGCAGATCGGTCATGGCGGATGGGTTTCATTCCTTTCCTTTATTGCTGTGCTGATTGCAAGTATCAATATTTTCGGTGGTTTCACCGTTACCCAGCGCATGCTGAAAATGTTCCGTAAAAATTAAGGGGAAAACCCATGTCTGAAGGATTAGTCACAGCGGCGTATATCGTTGCCGCTATTTTGTTTATTTTCAGCCTAGCGGGATTGTCCAAACACGAAAGTTCCAGGCAAGGCAACCTGTATGGTGTTATCGGCATGGCCATCGCGCTTATTGCGACGATTTGCGGGCCCCATGCCGGCAATATTGGCTGGATCATTGTGGCTATGGTGATCGGCGGCAGTATAGGCGTTTATTTAGCGCGTAAGGTTGAAATGACCGAAATGCCGGAACTGGTGGCCATATTGCACAGTTTTGTGGGTCTTGCGGCGGTGTTGGTAGGTTTTAACAGCTATCTTGATCACGGCGACATTGTTAATGCAGTACTGGAAAATATCCATCTGACCGAAGTCTTTATCGGCATCTTTATCGGTGCGGTAACCTTCACTGGATCCATTGTGGCCTTTGGCAAACTACGCGGAAAAATATCGTCCAAACCGTTGATGTTGCCCTATCGCCATCATATGAATCTGGCGGCACTGGTGGTCTCGTTTTTATTGCTGGTGTTGTTTGTTAAAACTGAAAGCGTAGCATTGCAATCCATTGCGCTGCTCTTGATGACCATTATCGCCCTGGTATTTGGTTTGCATCTGGTGGCCTCCATTGGCGGTGCCGACATGCCGGTTGTGGTCTCGATGCTTAACTCCTATTCAGGATGGGCAGCGGCGGCGGCCGGGTTTATGCTCAGTAACGATCTGCTGATTGTAACCGGTGCGTTGGTAGGATCGTCAGGGGCAATCCTGTCATTTATTATGTGTAAGGCGATGAACCGGTCGTTTCTCAGTGTCATTGCCGGCGGATTTGGTACCGACGGTTCCGGTGGCGGTGAAGACACCGAAATGGGGGAATATCGTGAAACAACGGCGGAAGACGTTGCCGATTTGCTGAAGAATTCGACCTCGGTCATTATCACCCCGGGGTATGGCATGGCCGTTGCGCAGGCACAATATCCGGTGCATGACATCACGGCAAAATTGCTGGCACGTGGCATTAAAGTGCGTTTTGGTATTCACCCGGTGGCGGGGCGTTTACCAGGGCACATGAACGTACTGTTGGCTGAAGCCAAGGTACCCTATGATGTGGTGCTGGAAATGGATGAGATTAACGACGATTTCACTGACACCGATACCGTTTTGGTTATCGGTGCCAACGATACGGTTAATCCGGCAGCGCAGGAAGACCCACGTAGCCCAATTGCAGGGATGCCGGTGCTTGAGGTTTGGAAAGCGCAAAACGTCATTGTGTTTAAGCGATCGATGAATACCGGTTATGCAGGTGTGCAAAACCCGCTGTTCTTTAAAGATAATACTCAGATGCTGTTTGGCGATGCTAAAGCCAGCGTCGAGGCGATATTACGCGCCTTGTAAGTTTACATTTAAGATAAAAATCCCGGCAATGCCGGGATTTTTTTGATAATTATTCGTACTGGTCACCCGATTCGAGCGTGACTGGCGAAACATAATCATCTGGCTTGATAGCCAACAAATCGCATTTGAGATGATCGATCACCAGTTCAGTCGTATTGCCGATAAAGGCTGCGGAAAAACCGGTGCGCCCCATACTGCCCAACACCACCACCCCCGCATCCAAATATTCGGCCAAATCTGGAATGACATCCTCTGGCAAGCCCTTTTCCACATGGGTAAATTTTTCGTCTAACTGGAATTTTTGCCGCAAACTCTTCATCGCGATTAAGTGCTGGCCGCGAATGGCATCGTTATAAACGCTAGGATCGAAGTCCGGTAACTCAATAGCGATATTGATTGGTGTGACCGGATAGGCGCCAATTAAATGAACCTCAGTCTGGTTGACTTGTTTTGCCAGCTCCAATGTTTCGGTTACCAATTTAATATTGAGCGGATCGTGATAAGGTTCTTCACCAGAGAGGTTGACCGCGACCAGTGCTTTGCCGCCTTCGGGCCAAGGCTGATCTTTTACCATCCAAACCGGGCAGGGACATTTGCGTAATAGATGCCAGTCGGTGGGGGTGAAGATGACCGATTCGAAACGGTCATGCTGATGGGCCATTTTTAACACCAGATCGTGTTTATAGGTCAGGACTTCCTGGATAATGGCCTCAAAAGGCCGATTGTGCCATATCACCTTAATATCGATTGGGACACCGGTGCTAATATAATGTTGGCACTGCTCTTCAATCCAGGCGGTACGCTGATCGATCACCCCTTTACGCATCGAGGTTCGTTCATCGGGTGATAACAGCGTGGTCATTTCATAAGAAAAATCATAAATCGGCAGGAAGGCCTTAATCGCGCCCCCTAATTTATGCACAAGATAGACTGCCCGCCGTAACGCGGGTTGATCGTCCTGATCTGGATCTATTGCGACTAACAGGTTGCGATACTTTGCCATTGAAGACTCCTCATTTCTCGTACTCGATCGAGTGATAAAATAAGAGTAACTCATTGGGGCATTCATCGACAGGGTATAACCGAAGACGGATCAATTATTTAAAAAATTTTTCCGTCCAGGCAATACATCTTCGTGTTTTTAGATGGGTAACGGCGCTTTTGTCGCTGTCATTGGGCAATGGCGGGCACAGTCTGACCGCCGTGGGTTCAGCACACCTTCTGGGGCGTGCCTGCCAATTCGGCCAAAGCGTCGCCGTCCTCGATCGTAATGTATTTGCCTTTTACCGCCAGCATGCCGCTTTTCTGAAAACGGCCCAACAGCCGGCTGATGGTCTCTACTGTCAAACCCAAATAGTTGCCAATATCGCCCCGGGTCATGGTGAGCCGAAATTCTCGCGGTGAGAACCCGCGCTGAGCAAACCGCCGGGAAAGATTATAGACAAAGGCTGCCAGGCGCTCCTCGGCGTTCTTTTTCGACAGTAGCAGGATCATATCCTGATCACCCTTAATCTCACCGCTCATCAGGCGCATCATTTGCTGGCGCAGGTTAGGCATTTTACCGGACAAGTCATCGAGAGTCTCAAATGGAATTTCACAGACCATCGAGGTTTCCAGTGCTTGTGCAAAGCTTGGGTGCTGACCTGCGCCGATGGCGTCGAATCCCACGAGATCGCCCGCCAGATGGAAACCGGTGATCTGTTCGTCACCCTGTTCGGTGATGGTATAACTTTTGATGGTACCTGACCGTATGGCATAGAGGGATTTCAGTTCATCCCCAGCCTTGAACAGTGCCTGGCCTTTCTGAATCGGTTTTTTGCGCTCAATGATGTTGTCGAGCTGGTCCAGTTCATGCTCATTTAGCGTAAAGGGAATACACAATTGGCTGATACTACAATCCTGGCAGTGGATGGCACAACCGCCAGACTGGATTCGTCTGATAACACGCTTTTCCTGGATGATCATATGTCGCCACTCATGCATTACTTGATTTGGGTCAATTTTAACATCAATTGGTACCGTTGATAAAGTATCCAACGTCATGGGTGCACATTTAGCTAAAATAAGTCCCGGTAGAAAGGGAATATTGGGGTGGGTTTTGCTTTTTAAAAGGAGTAATGTAAAAAAATATTATAGCTAAATGTCTTTAAAATCAGGAGACAGGGATATGAGACGGATCGTGGGAATTATCGGTACCGGCCATGTTGGCGCCGATACGGCTTTTTCGCTGGTCACCCAAGGATTGTGCGATGAAATTGTACTTATTGACGATAATGAGGCCAAAGCGCGCAGTCAGGGATTGGAATTACGCGATATGGCATCGCTGGTAACGTCGCGCGTGCATATCCGGGTAAATGATTACTCCGCGTTGCGACAAGCACATGTGATAGTCATGGCCATCGGCCCCAAGACGTTGCTGCGTTCAGACCGCATGGAAGAACTGCTGGAAACCAGCGCCACGGTCAGGCAGGTGGTACCACGGATCATGGACAGTGGTTTTGACGGTGTCATTATCAATATCACCAACCCCTGCGATGTTATCACCATGATAATACAACAGGTCAGTGGTCTGCCTAAGGCGCGGGTATTGGGTACCGGCACGTCGCTCGATACGGCGCGTATGAAACGGGTGGTCGGTGAGTTCTTTGACGTCGATCCGAAAAGTGTTAGTGGTTATGTGATGGGCGAACATGGCGAGTCTCAATTCGTTGCCTGGAGCACGGTACGCATCGGCGAACGCCCGATAACCGAATGGGAAACCACAAAAAACCTCGATTTGGCCGCGCTAAAGGATCAGGTTCGCGGTGGCGGTGGGGACATTCTTTTAGGCAAGGGATGGACCAGTTTTGGCATTGGGACCGCGAGTGCGCGTTTGGTCGACTCGGTGTTGTGCGATGCTCGTACGGTATTTCCAGTGTCGGCTTGGGATGAGCCGCAGGGGGTTTATATCGGTCAACCAGCGGTTATTGGTGCCGCCGGGATTGTGCGCGCGCTGCCTGTTCCCCTTACTGCGCTGGAACAGCAGGCTTACGCAGCATCCGCCTCAGTGATCGGCCACGCGTTCGCATCGCTTTGACGGATAAAAGCACAGATATGAACTGGTGGTTGCCGTTGGGGCGAGCTTATAGTAAAACAAAGATCGACGTAAAATAGCACTAGCATCATCTATGTGTGAATGATCCACCCAGGGTGGGGGCGGCCCCGCCCGCGACGCGTGAGTGACAAGCAATGACCGCTAATGATGATAGGTTGTTCAAAGAGGCCATGAACGATGTCAAACCGCTGAAAGATACTGCCAATGTGGTTTTTTTACAGCAGAAACCCGGTCGGCCATCACATCGGCCACAAGAAGATACCGGCGCCGATAATTTTCTCACCACGGACTTTCTCGATGTCATACCGCTCGATACGCCGTTATCCTATAAACAAGACGGGATTCAGCAAGGCGTGCTGGATAAGTTAAGCGCTGGCCGCTATCAACCGGATGCCAGTCTGAATCTGACTCGCGCGCCGGTGGAAACCTGTCGGCAACAGTTGTTTGAATGTATGCAGAGGCTAGAGCGAACCTCCATTCGTACGGTGCTGATTATTCATGGCAAGGGTCGCCACGACCGCAGCCATGCCAATATTGTTCGCAGTTTTGTGGCCCGCTGGTTGGCACAGTTTCCTCAAGTGCAGGCTTTTTGCCTTGCCCAGCAGCACCATGGGGGTGCTGGCGCGTGTTATGTTGCATTGAAAAAATCAGAAGCGGCCCGGGTTGATAATGGGGAGCGTTTTGCTCGACGCCGACGCTAACGGTATTATAGGGGCCTGCCACGATCGTTTATTGTTACCCGTAAGCCTCAGCTTTATCCTTTCTCCATGTTGTTTAACCGACGTGTACCGCTAACGCCCCGTTAGCGGTACACGTCGGTGGTTGATTCGACACGTCATTGTTCTTGGCCAGAATACAACGTTTCGGTAGGGCGTTTTTTCGTGCAACATTTTTTGAATAAATGATTTATCAGCAACAACAAGCTTTCTTGTCGTAAGACTGAGAGCTAGAACATATTATTTTAATGGCCGAATAAAAACATATCATCGATAATTAACAGGTATTTTCCCCACAAGGAAATATCATATTTCCATGTGGGGAAAATGGAAAAAATGAATAATTTCCTTTATAAGCGGGAGGGGTATGAAGGTAATCGACAAAACGTATTCACGTTTTGAAACGGGCGTAATAAAGGGCGATGCGGCCATTTTTAATGATCAACACAAGTTCGATGTTACATCAGTAGTAGATAAGTTAACAAAAATTCATAATACCCCACAATCGTCGTCATTGCCACTGTCAAAAAATATATCTGTCCCTGACGCTTTGCATGCTCATGCCAGTATAACTTCATGTAGAGAGGGGCAATTATCATTTCCATTACGACGAACCAAGGTCATTCCATTGCCCGTTTTATCCTATCCTGAGATGATAAGCAGCAACAGCACGTTGTTCTATGTGTGTTTAAATAACGAGTATTTGCTTGATGCTGAAAATTACCTTTATTTGGGTGCATTACAGCATAATTGTGTTTTACATCAAGGTATCACCCTAGATGATGCAGGCAATCTGCTATTAATTAAAGGTAAATCAAAAGGTTTAATGAAGTATTTGTGGAAAAAATTTCGTGGCATGAAGACATTTTACTGTGCACCGATAGAATTGAAGGATAAGTATCACCTTACATTCGAAAAATTATGGGTAAACAGCCATGGGAAATTGCTCGCCAAGGTGAAAAATCTTGATCTGTATTATGATGTAGAACTCAGTACTAAAATGATAACCAAGCACTTTAGTGTTGATGATATTAATGAGTTGTCTTCAAGTATCAATATCCGTCTGCGAAAAACCATCTTGACCGCGGAACGCCCGGACAGGGTCAACATCAGGTTGGATGAACATTGCTCAGTGTCGTTGATCTTACATGAAGGTTCATTATATCTAAAAAACAACATGGGAAATATTGATAATTTTAATCATAGGGTTACGCTCAAACGTTTAACGTTGCCTTTACCCTTGGGGTGCCGAGTAGAAGCCGTGACCACGCTATTCAATGTGATTAAAGTTGTTAGCACCCTCGGCCATAAAAAACAGGTGTACTATTTTTCTCCTCGGCATATCGACATATACCGCTATAGGGTCAGACATCTGAGTCATAAACCACCGCAGGGTGTTCTTTCGGGTATGGGCGAGGATCCCCATGAAAAAGTGCATTCCGGATTGCCGTTCGACAGCGGGCGTTTGGGCAATTTCAGTAGCCGTCATATTCCGTTGGTATCCGTTCCTATAGATACGTTTCGCGAAAAAGCCAAGGTGGCGAAACAACGCCACTACGCGGGTGATAACCGCCAGGCGGTCAAGGAATTAGTAAAAGGACTCGACCCCGGATTCTACTATCTGGCACAATCGGCACGTTATGCGGTGAAGAAAAACCCGATTTCATCAATCCGGGATATTTACCGCGATTTCGACGATGAAATCGATGAAATCGGCTCAATTGCCCGTAACCCAGGCATGAGCAGGGTGTTTGACTCGGCGACCAGTTATCTAGAGGTGCGCGACCATATCGCGAATAAAATAAAATATGCTATTAATTTATTAGGCGCTAAAGATTCAATATCATTAAGTGATATGTTTGAAGCCTCTTTTTTCTTTGGTATTGCTGCTGCCGGGATCCCGTTTATGCCAGGGTGGTTTAGCGGCATTCTTTTTCGTAAACAAAAAGGTGCGGCACTGTTATGTTCAAAACTCGAAAACGGTAACATTAAGCTGGTGTATGAAAGAACCCGTGTTAAGTCTTGGATCGGGCTACTTGGAACCGGGCAGGGACTTGAGGATAATTTTAAGTTAACAACCCTGAATGGCATTGATCTTGGAACGATTTTGCCGGTTGAAATGAATATTATTCTAGTGCATAAATTGGAGTTAAACCGAAACTTTAGCTTTGATTTTGCTGTTGAACATTTGGATATATTTATTGAATGTCTATTTTTGTTGCGTGCGCGCGAGGGTGAACTCAACGTACTCGCAGAAAATATCTCTCTAAAAGTGAACAAGAAAAAAAATTCCACATTGCTTATCGAAGGGAAAAGCGAACTGCGTGCCCAGGTGGGTTTTATGGCTACCCCCTCAACGTTTGTGGTGCTGCCGCGCACGGCGTTGGGCATTGGGGGGGCACTTAACTTTTTCGAGATCAATAAACAAAAAACAGAGAACGTGACATTTCAGGATGATAAATCTTATCAGCAAATAAATACCCGAAATGAAGCCTATCTTGTCCCGTCTGGGTTTGCCTTTCGGGAAATGAAGATCATGCCGATCCCAATGACACGAGCGCCTTATTTCAGTGATGATCTTTTTTGCTTGCCAATGCCCTTGTTAGAAGAATTCAACCAAAAATTACCCACCACCAGACTACCACTTGCCAGGCATTATCGCATTGACGGCGCAACCCTGCGTTTAGACGGTAGCCCTTTGGTTTCAAATAGCGAAAGCCATACTATTGCCAGACCGAAAGTCGATTCCCAATCCAATATGATAAGCCCCGCGGGTGTGGGCATAGATGCCCACATAGGTTCTTTATTAAATAAGATACCGCAGGATATTCATCTGCTGCTTTGCACAATACGCGAGGGTTTACGTAATGCGATTAACCACGATTATGGTTATCAAGAAACCAAGTCCGGCAAAAATATCAGCACCTTCATTTTATCCAAGGGTGACTATAAAACCAACCTGTCCTTACTGGCATGCTGCCTGATCCCGGAAGTGGGCAGTGTGCAACCCAACATCAGGCTTTCCTGGCCGCGCAGAATAAAACAATCTTTGGCGTTGTGGACTAAAAACACCACATTGGGTGAGTTTTTAGCGCTAAAGGATCGGGTGTTAGTGGGTAACAATAAAATGCGTAAAGGAACCGATTATACCGCCCATCAGTTTATTCAATCGCTGGAACGTTATGCCGCCAGGAACCACAGGAACAATCTAGGTAAAAAATACAAACTGATGGCGGTGGCGACCTACAGGATCCAGACCGAGGTCTTGCGGCAGATCCAGGGGACGTTTGTGGCGGCGCTGCGTGATATGCAAACTGACATTGAGTCGAATCATGATATCTATAACCACTTGGCGGTTTTTCGGTGTTTTGCTGCGATATTTAACGTTGCCAAGCTGCAGGACAACCCTTTTTTGCAGCTTGATACTATCACGCTGATGAAAAAAAGCACCCTGACGCGACGTAGAGGAACGATTCCTTGTACTATCGTGAATATTGCTCACAAGCGAGAACTCACGCATCTTGCGCATCTTGATAGTATCAAGTTTGAATACCGCGGGAGAGAATTGTTCCCCTATCGATTAAGTTCAACATTAAACATCATGCCTGACCTTCAATAAAAGGGTAAAGCCCGCATTATGCGGGCCGGCTTTCCTTACTGATTTATCGGACCTTGTCCATGAATGACGGGGACTTCAGGCGGATGATCGGGTGGGTTACAATAATCGGATTATGAATACATTATTGCTTCGACCGTTTTATGACCTTGCTCCCCTTGTTGGCCGATGATGACGAAATATTTCCCACCTTTTTCACCGACGGCTTTTGCCAGTTGGGCATTATCCATAACAAATCCGTCTTGAGTTATGGATATATCACCTATTTTTTGGTGTTTAGCTGCATCGGAATGCGTAATTTCTTGTGCCTTCATATGATGTTGCTGTACACCAGAATTCAGCGACTGAGAGCCATTCAGGGTATTTGCGAAAGCGGTGCTACCTAAGCCGCTCAGTACCATGGCCAATACAGCAATTGGGATTAAACGTTTCATAAAAATTCTCCTAAGTTGCGCATCTGTCTGCGTAATAGAGAATCTACAGCAGCAAACTTAGTCGAGACTGAGGGAGGAAAAATAGTAGCTCGCTATTTGCAACCGGGCGTTTAAGCAGGCCTTAAGGAAATGTTTAGGGTTCGTCAGAACGCTGCTCCCTTACTTGCCGGAATGTCCACATTAAACCATTCTCGTTTTCAGCTATATAATGGGTTGAGTGCACTGCTATGGGTTTATATCATGACTAAGATAGGGGGCATGATTACCACTATCCCAAAATTACCCCATCACAGTAATTTGGTTATGGAAATATTGCTCATCTTACTGGTTGTTTTTCTTGGTGCCGGCGTGATTACTGCGGGTCTGCTGGTCTGGCAAAAACGCATCAAAAGCAATAAATAATGTCGGAAGAGCACTAGATAGCAGCGGCGCTCTTTTGTGATGAGAAACGGACTACGCATTTGTGGTTTTGCTGAATAAGGATAGATAACGTATGCGATTACTTCTGGTCGAAGATGATCCTATGGTGGGTAAAGGATTACAACAGGGTCTAAAAAAAAATGGCTACACGGTCGACTGGGTTCAAGACGGTATAGCTGCTGCCTTAGCGCTGGAGACAACCCCTTACGCACTTTTGCTGCTTGATCTTGGGCTGCCAAGGCAGGACGGAATGTCAGTGCTCAAAACGCTACGACGCCATAACGAAATACTTCCGGCTATCATCATTACCGCCCGAGATGCACTGAGTGATCGGGTCGATGGACTTAATAATGGTGCTGACGATTACATCGTGAAGCCATTCGCGCTGGAAGAACTGCTAGCGCGCATTAATGCAGTATGTCGTCGACAGTCAGGCCGGGTAAAGACTGAATTGGTGGTAGGCGCGCTAAGACTTGACCCTGTTCGTCATATGATCTGGTTTGATGATCAGCCGGTCAGTTTATCGGTCAAAGAATTTGCGATCTTACATGAACTGATGCGTGAACCTTATGCGGTGTTGTCACGCGAGCAGTTGGAGGAGCGCTTGTATGGGTGGGGGGAGGAATTGAGCAGCAATGTGATCGAAGTCCATATTTCCAATCTGCGAAAAAGACTCAGCCCGGGGGTGATCCGCACGATACGTGGCGTGGGTTATCGCATTGGTGAAGGAAAATGAAAGCCTGGATTCGCCGCCCACATCTCTGGTTCATGAAATCCCTGCGCCGTCGGTTGCTGTTATGGTTACTCCCAGCAACATTTCTTGCCGGCGTGCTGGCGAGTATTGGTACTTATTTGGGCGCCTCCAGTGAGCTGAATGACTTGCTTAATGATCAAATGCGTTACATTGCAGAACACACCAACATTTCGGGAGATACCCAGGTTGATTTCCTTAGCAAAGTAAAGCATAAGGAAAAAGTTGATGTAGACAAAGTTCTGTTGCAGGTGTGGAGTCAGGACAAAATGATTTTTTCAACTGATCCTTCACTGACACCACCTGCGCCAAAGGGCGAAGGATTGCAGAATATCGTTTTTCTCGGACAAACATGGCATACCTTTGTTGAGCGACGCGGCAACCAGGTTATTCGTGTCGCCCAGGCACAGGACGCGCGATGGGAAGCACTGGCCGGTTTGTCAATCCATCTGTTCTGGCCGGTTCTCTCATTGCTTCCATTATTAGCCCTATTTTTGTGGTTTGGTATTAGCTATGGATTGAAACCCTTGGGAAAAATCGGCGAGGAGCTGGGTCGTCGCGATGTCAACAGCCTGACGCCAATTATGCCCGAGTCATTACCGGAAGAGGTTAAGCCACTGGTATATAGAATTAATGACCTGTTACAACGACTGGACCAGGCATTTATTATGCAGAAAAATTTCATTGCCGATGCGGCTCATGAATTGCGCACACCGGCAATGGCAATTGGTATTCAGAATCAACTGGCGCAGCAAGCCGGTAATGAACAGGAACGCCAACTGGCATTGGCCGAACTTCAGTATGGTGTTGAGCGGTTTTCTCGTTTGGTACAACAGTTATTGGCCTTAGCAAGGCTTGAACCTGATGCTCTGGCGTCGTTGTGTCCAGTTGATTTGTTATCGCTGTGCCGAACCGTGATTATTGAGCACCTGCTGAGTGCTGAAATCAAAGCAATCGATCTGGGGCTGATTACGCAGGATAAAATTAGCGTCACCGGGGATCAAGAGGCATTGCATATTTTGCTCAGTAATCTGGTCAGTAATGCACTGCGCTACACGCCTCGGCATGGTCAAGTTGACCTTGCTGTTTATCGGAATGAGGGGGCGGTTGTGCTGTCCGTCTGTGATACCGGCCCCGGTATTGCGGAAAACGAACGTGCACGGGTTTTTGAGCGATTTTATCGTGCGCAAAGTCAGGACTTCGCAGGAAGTGGACTGGGATTATCCATAGTAAAACGCATTGCCGAATGTCACCGCGCAAGCGTATTACTCAGCGCCGGTGCGCGAGAGCAGGGGCTTTGTGTGCAAATACGTTTCAACATCATCGAGTAAGGTAAGCGTTAAGTAAACGTTAAGAAATCTGTAGTAGGCTTGGTATCTAACAAAATCCGACGGAAAGGAGCATGTATGTTGGCAACTGCTTTTAACCTGATGCGTTCCAAAGCCTACTTTGTTCATCAGTTTATTAAACATCCTCGCAGTATGGGCAGTTTGACTCCATCCTCGGTTACGCTGTGCAATACCATGGCGGAGGGTGCAGACTGGTCTTCTGCTCTGGCTATTGCTGAGTTGGGTGCTGGAGATGGCGTATTGACGCGAATTTTACTCTCGCGCATGTTGCCCCAGGCTGGGCTGGATGCGTTTGAAATCAGTCCATCCCTGTTGGTGAAGCTGCAGGCGATTGATGATCCCCGTTTAAAAGTCCGGCCGTGTTCCGCAGAGTATCTGGCTGGGGAATATGATGTGATTTTTTCTGGTCTACCCTTATTGTCGCTCCCGGTGAACGTCCGCCGTGCTGTTCTTGGCGCTGTTCGAGAGTCACTTGCGCCTGATGGCGTTTTTATTCAGTTTCAATATACCTCATTGACCCAGGCGGATTTGTCCCGTTGTTTCATCTGGCAACGCACTCGCGTGTTAAAAAATATGCCGCCAGCCTGGGTTTATCGTTGCATGCTTAAGTGAGTCGTCAAAACGTGTCAACTGACGCCTCCCGCAACCAGATGAGTCACATGTTGATGCGGGTAATGTAATAAAATGCCGGCTGTGTCGAGCCGTGCCAGCAGTTGTTGCGGGTCGTGCTGGCGATGGTCAAACAGTAATCCGACTACGGTACCGCTATGGGCGACGTTGATCCCATAGAGATCCTGCTGTTCCACCACTCGCCGTAAGCCGTCGAAGGCGGGTTTTGGCAAATACTGGTTGCTGGCACAGGCGCTGAGCATGGCGGCTTCGCCTAATCGCCGCAAGGATTGGCTGCGACTGGCCAGTTGGAACTGCCGCCAGGATTTATCTAACTGGTGTGCCTGACGCTGTAGATGGCTGAGCCCCACCCGGCGATGAAAATCGGCGGTGGTGAGGGTCTGTGCACTTTCCAGGATCAAAATGTCCAAAGAGGGCTGCCAATGGCAGGATATACAGCACTCTCCATGCCGGTGATCAAACAACGTCAGCGCGCGAAAGATGGTGCTATCGGTGGGCTCAATCTGCAGGCACAACCTGGCCAGCGTTGCTTCATCCAAGCTTTGTCGCAGCAGGCGTGCCGTGGCGACGGCGGTGGCGGCAATATCTGCGGTGCTGCTGGCGAGTCCTTTGGCGATGGGAATGGTCGAGCGGCATTCTATGCGCAGCGGTGGTAGATCGTTGGCGCGATAGCCAAAATGTTTTATCACCTGATTCAACATACGGCGGCTAAGTTGGCGCTCATCGCCAGCGGCATCGCCTTCGCGCACCTCCACTTCACTATACCAATCAATCGGGCATGAGATGAGCTTCTCGCCACCGGCGATCCAGCCCTGGATGAGTTCGCCGCAGGAGGCGGGGCAGCGGGCTTCAGCCATAGGAAAATACCCGTTGCAGTTCGTGTAAAAGAAGCTGGTTATCTTTCGGTCCCTTGATGGCTACACGATAAAAATTGCCGTTCAGGCCAGGATAGTTTGCGCAACGCCTGATCAATGGCCGGGGCGAAAGGGTGATGACCTCAGCGGCGCCGGTGGCGACTACGGGGCTCAGTAATGCCGCTTGTAGATCCAGCGCCGGACGCAAGCAGCGGAAAAAAATGTAATTTGCCGTCGGCTGCCAGACCCGCAACTGCCGTATCGTACGCAGGCCTGCGGTCAGGGTGGTTTGTTCTTGTTTTAGCCAGCGCCAGGTAGCGTGTTGGTAGTCTCGGTCGTCGAGCAGGATTTCACCCGCCAGTGCGGCGAACGCATTGAGCGTCCACGGGGGGCGCCTTTGCCGCAGTTGTGCCATGGCCGTTGTGTTGCTGCTCACCATATAACCTAGTCGCAGGCCTGGAATAGCATAAAATTTGGTTAATGAACGCAGGACAAATACCTGGCTGAATCGTTGCAAAGAGTCAGTCAAACTGACACCGTCGGGGATAAAATCCATGAAAGCTTCATCTACCACCAGCATAATCGACAGTTCCTGGCAGCGTTGGGCGATAGCCAGCAGCAGGGATGTCTCCATCAGCTGTCCGGTAGGGTTGTTGGGGGTACAGAGAAATACGCAGTCGATGCCTGGTCGCAGAGCGGCTAATAACCGCGTGTCCGGACGAAAATCATCCTCTTCCGCCAGGGGATACTCCTCCAGTCGGCAGTCCATCCATTGCAGCGCGCGCCGGTATTCGCCAAAGCTTGGTGTCAATAGCAACACGGTTTTATGCCGCAACAGGCTGGCAAGATCGAAAATCAGCTCGGTGGCGCCATTCCCCGCCAGGATCCAGGATGCTGGACAATGATGATGCTGGGCCAGCCGTGCATGCAGCCGCTGATATTCAGGGTCGGGGTAGCTTTCCGCCAGATCAAGCCGGTTAACGATCGCCTGCTTCAGACTTGTCGGCATGCCTAGGGGATTAATATTGGCGCTAAAATCAAGGATCGCCGTTTCGTCCAACCCCCATTTTTGTGCCATCTCCCGCACGTTACCGCCATGTTGTCCGCGCTCGTCCATAGTGACTCCATTACCTCTGGGTTAACCCAGAATGCCATTACGCAGCATCCCACTCCGGTGAGATGATTACAACGATTGTAACAGCGCCAACGATGTCACTTCACCAATCACGATCAGCGACGGCGCGGACAGGCCCGCCAAGGTGGCCTGTTCCGACAGTTCCCCTAACGGCGCTAATACCATACGCTGCTCGGGATGGCTGGCGTTCATGACGACGGCGGCAGGCGTATCGGCCCGACGACCATGCGCGATTAACGTCTGGCAAATTTCGGCCAGACGTGACATGCCCATCAAGATCACCAGCGTGCCGTCCAACTGCGCCAGCAGCTGCCAATTATGCGGATCTTTACCCTCGCGCAGATGCCCGGTAATTACATGAAATGACGAGGCAAAGTCACGGTGGGTCACGGGTATTCCGGCGCGTGCCAGTCCGCCGATGGCTGAGGTAATACCGGGCACCACTTCACAGGTAATGCCTGCGCGCACCAGCGCTTCGGCTTCTTCACCGCCGCGGCCAAAGACAAAAGGATCGCCACCTTTTAATCTGACTACATTGCGACCCAGACGCGCCTGCTCGATCAGAATGCTATTGATCTGCTCCTGGGGGATCGGGTGATGATCCGCCCGTTTTCCTACGTCAATCAATACGCAGTCTGCTGGGGCTTGCGCCAGTAGCAGGGGATTCACCAGCCGGTCATAAACCACCGCATCCGCCTGGTGCAGGCATTCCATCCCCATTAACGTAATCAGCTTGGGATCGCCAGGGCCAGCGCCCACCAACCATACCTTACCCGACATGTTGCACCTCTTGCATATATCTTAGACCGACACGCATAAGGTCGCGCGCGTTCAATCACCCTTCGTTGGTTGGGATCACCGCCAGCGCTGAGCGGGGGTTACCCATTTCGGCGGCGCTTAACATATCACGACAATCAGTAGAGATCCCAGAGACACCAGGCAGACCAGATGGGTTATTCATGATCTCGAGCAATGGTTTGGTAGATTTATGTTCATGCTCGGCAATAAACGACAACATGGGAAGATCACCACCGCCGCTGCGGGTGTCCATCATTAATTCCACCACGTTCAATTAAATAAGCGTCAGCGGACCTTTTTTTGATCCAATCTGGGGTATATCGCTGTCAGATACTTTAGATTATCAATAGCAACATCATTATCAGGTCAAACGCGCCGCAAGGCCGTAAGGGAAGGAGGTGAAAATCCTCCGCAGCCCCCGCTGCTGTAATGCCGACGAATCCGGTGTCACCACTGATCAATTCAACCTGATTGGGAAGGACCGGATGAGGATGACGCTCAGCCAGAAGACCTGCCTGATAATTCGTAGCCTAGGCTCAGTAACAACTCCTTCGGTGGGAAGTGGGTTGTCCTAACACTGCCGTTGGGTTGAAGGCGACCCGCAGCCGTTGTTTATGACAATCCCGTAGTCCATCCAGGGTCTTACGGGATTAAGATGAAAGCAATTCTGATCGGCGGGGCGCAAAGCGGGGCTGGAAAAACCTTGCTGACGCTTGGGGTGTTACGCGCGCTGGCGTTGCGCGGCCTGCGGGTACAACCGTTCAAATGCGGACCGGACTATATTGATACCGGATGGCATCACGCGGTCAGCGGCATTGCCTCACACAATCTTGATGCTTACATGTTGCACCCCGACACCCTGTGCGGGTTGTTTAGCCAACATATGGCCGACGCCGACGTGGGGATTATTGAAGGCGTGATGGGTCTGTATGACGGTTTGGGGAGCGAAGGGGAGTGTAGCAGTGCGGCGCTGGCCAAACTGTTGGGTGTGCCGGTGATATTGGTTATCGACGGCAAGGCGGTTTCCACCTCAGCTGCCGCTATGGTGCTCGGTTTTCAGCTGTTCGATCCTGCGGTGAATATCGCCGGGATTATCGTTAACCGCGTGGCCACACAACGTCATTACCATTTAATTAAGACCGCTATTACCCGTTACTGCGATGTGCCGGTGTTGGGCTATTTACCACCACTAACAGAGTGGGAACTGCCTTCAAGACACCTTGGGTTGGTGCCTGCCCAAGAGAGTCCTCGTCTACAAGAACAATGGGACCAACTGGCCGCCTGCGTCGAACAGCATATCGATATCGACCAACTGCTGAGCTTATCCGACTGCACCCCGACTACCGGACGGCTCCCCATGCCACCGGCTAATATTCGTTATCCACGTCTGCGGCTGGCTCTGGCACAAGACGAAGCCTTCCATTTTTATTATCCAGATAACCTGCAATTGCTGCAGGATATCGGTGTCACCATCATCCCCTTTAGCCCACTGGATGATAACGAACTCCCCGACTGCCAGATGGTGTATATCGGCGGCGGTTTTCCTGAAATGTTTGCCGAACGCTTGGCGGGTAACCACGCGATGCGCGCGTCGCTGCTGCGTGCCGGCCAGCGTGGGACGGCCATTTACGCCGAGTGCGGCGGTCTTATGTATCTTGGCGCTGCTCTGGAAGATCGGCAGGGTCTTTCTTTTCCCATGGTAGGACTGCTGCGCGGCACTAGCCGGATGAGCGCCGGGCTAAAGCGTTTTGGCTACTGCGAGGCCGAGGCGCTGTGCGATAACCTGCTGACCGAACGGGGCGACGTGTTGCGCGGTCATGAATTTCATCATTCTGAATATATTACTGACGAGCCCGCGTTGTTTAGCCTGAGCAAAACCCACGCCGACGGTCAGGTACAGCGGTGGCACGGCGGTTATGGCAGCGGCCATATTCTGGCCAGCTATTTGCACGTGCATTTTTATCAACGCCCGGCGCTGCTGCGGCGCTGGCTAGAACAAGGGTGTGAACAGCTATGACACTCAGTGCGCTGCTGGTCGGGTATTTGCTGGATTTATGGTTGGGTGATCCCCCGCATTGGCCACATCCGGTGCGCTGGATGGGTGGTGCCATTACCGGCATCCAGCGGGTCATTCGCCGTGGTTGCCATAGCCAACGCGCGCTCTATTTCGGTGGCGGCGTGTTGTGGGTGGTAGTGGTGGGTGGTACCTGGTTGTCGATCAGTGTGCTAATGGACATTCTGTCGTTCAATTCATTCCTAACCTGGCTGGCGCAAGCCTGGTTAACCTACACCCTGCTGGCGACCCGCAGTCTGCGGGATGCGGCCATGGCGGTCTATTACGCGTTGCGTTCCGACAGCCTGGAAGCGTCCCGCCAGCAACTCTCCTACATTGTCGGGCGTGATACGCAGAATCTGTCGCGGCCACAAATCATGCGGGCGGTGGTGGAAACAGTGGCGGAAAATACCGTTGATGGGGTGATCGCGCCGCTGTTCTGGTTGTTTATCGGCGGGGTGCCCTTGGCCATGGCCTATAAAGCGGTGAATACCCTGGATTCCATGGTGGGATACCGCACGCCGCAATACCAGGCAATCGGCTGCGTATCGGCCCGGATGGATGACTTGGCCAACTGTCTGCCGGCACGCTTGGGTTGGGTAGTACTGGCGCTGGCCGCCGGGGTGCTGGGCCTGGATGGACGCAATGCCTGGCGTATTGGCTGGCGTGATCGGTATCAGCATAAGAGCCCGAATTGTGCCTGGTCGGAAGCCACCGTGGCCGGCGCACTGGGCATCCGTCTGGGCGGCCCCAATACTTATTTTAACCAACGGGTAGAAAAACCCTGGATTGGCGAAGCGCGGCGCGACATCGTTTTGGACGATATTACCGCCAGTATCCGCCTGATGTATGTCGCCTCAGCCCTGACCCTGGTGGTCATGTGTTTGTTTACCGGCAGTGTCGTCGGGATAGTCTAGCCGGAGTACGTTAACAGGGCCGATGCCCGGAGCCGTTCCACAATGAGTTATATCAAGCAACCGCAGCAAATCGAAAGCGCCAGTTTTGAGATTATTCGGACACTCATTGCACAGGAGCGGCCAAAATATCGCTTCGCCGACCTGTGGCAGCAGAGCATTATTCTGCGGGCCATCCATACCAGCGCGGATTTCGACTGGCTGGATATCCTGCATTTTTCCGCCGATGCACCGCAACGCATTGCCGACGCGTTGCGCCAGGGGTGCACACTCTATACCGATACCACCATGGCGCTCTCTGGTATCAATAAAACTGAATTAGCCCGGTTGGGTTGCGATATTCGCTGTTTTATCGGTGATACCGACGTGGCCGAGCAGGCGCGGGCTGCGGGCATAACCCGTTCAATGGCCGCGGTAGATCGGGCGGTATGCGCGCCCGGCAAGAGCCTATTTGTTTTTGGCAACGCCCCCACTGCACTGTTTCGCTTGTTGGAGCACTGCACCGCCGGGCAGGGGACGCGGCCAGAAGCCGTCATTGGCGTACCGGTGGGGTTTGTGGGGGCTAGCGAATCCAAGCAGGCGCTGGCGCAAAGCGATCTGCCCTGTATCGCGGCGCTCGGACGCAAGGGTGGCAGTAATATTGCCGCCGCGATTGTCAATGCCATCGTTTATCAACTGCGGGAGGAATAATGGAAGACGTGGTTTGGTATAACGGCAAGGCACTGCGTAAAGGTTATACCACCGGATCCTGCGCCACCGCCGCGGCCAAGGTTGCCGCCCTGATGCTGCTGCGCCAGCGGGTAATGGATACGATCTCCATTATTACCCCCTCCGGCGTGACGTTGCGTCTGAATGTGGAAATGCCGCTTATCAGTCCCGGCGAAGCCACGGCGGCGATCCGTAAAGACGGTGGCGATGATATCGACGCTACCCACGGCATGATGATTTTTGCTCGGGTTAGACTGCGCGACGATACCGCCATTGTCATCGATGGTGGCATTGGTATCGGGCGAATTACGCGCCAGGGTCTTGGGCTGGCGATCGGTGCGGCGGCGATCAATAAAACCCCTCGGCACACCATCGAAACAGCGGTGCGTGAGGCCATCGGCCCAGAACGTGGCGCGCAGGTGGAGATTTTTGCACCGGAGGGGGAAACGCGGGCGCAAAAAACCTTCAACGCTCGGTTGGGTATCCTTGGCGGCATTTCAATTATTGGTACTAGCGGCATCGTTACGCCCATGTCAGAAGAGAGTTGGAAAAGCTCCCTGTCGCTGGAACTGGGTATGAAACGGGCGGAAGGGATGGATCGCGTGATTCTGGTACCCGGCAACCACGGGCAACGGTTTGTGCAAGAACAGCTACATCTCGACTCACGTTACGTTGTCACAATGAGTAATTTTGTGGGGTATATGCTCAAAGAAACCGAGCGACTGGGTTTTGAGCAGGTGTTACTGGTGGGACATTTCGGCAAATTAGTGAAAGTGGCGGCGGGGATCTTCCATACCCATAGCCATATCGCAGACGGGCGTTTTGAAACCCTGATCGCCTGGCTGGCCCTGAGCGACGCCCCACGGGCGCTGATACATCAGGTGGCGGAGTGTGTCACGACGGAAGAAGCCATGGCACACATTGATGCTGCGGGTTGGCAGCGGGTTTATCCGGCCATCGCCAGGCGCGTGGCGGAACGCATGACCGAACTGCTGCGGTTTTCCACCCATCCACCTCGCTGCGATGCACTGCTGTTCTCGTTTGATCAGCAGATATTGGGCAGCAGTCGCCCGGTGAGCGAACTCACGGAGGCCTTTCTATGACGCATGCCGCAGATACCGCCAATATCAGCGTAGTGGGTCTGGGACCGGGAGACAGTGATTATCTGGTACCACAGGCCAAATGGTTGATTGATCATTGTGAGGTACTGATCGGCAGCTCGCGGCAGTTGAACTGTTTTCCTGGTTTTTGCGGTGAGAAACGGCAACGTGAGGGATCCCTGGCACAGTTGGTCGTCTGGCTGAATGACCACTGCGAACAGCCCATTGTAGTGCTGGCTTCCGGCGATCCGATGCTGTATGGCATTGGCGATTATTTAAGCCGTCAGTTGGATCCCGCTCGGCTGCGCATCGTACCGGGCATCAGCGCGGCGCAATATCTGTTTTCCCGTCTGGCGCTCTCAATGAATGACGTTTTTTTGACCAGTAGTCACGGCCGGACGCCGGATTTTGATTTTGTATTACAACACGCCAAGGTCGCTATGGTCACCGACCAGCAGATCGGACCGTATGACATTGCCCAGCAGATTCTGGCGCGCGGTCTGCGTCGCAAGATGATTGTTGGCGAAAATCTGTCCTATCCCGACGAGCGTATCCTGCGTTTGGCTCCCGAACAGGTTGCGCGGCATTATGCGATGAATGTAGTGGTGATCCTTGATGAGAGATGAAGAGTTTATTCGTGGACCGGTACCGATGACCAAACGTGAGGTTCGGTTGGTGGCGCTGGAACGCTTGGAGTTAACCCAGGCCAGTCTGTTTATTGACGTCGGCGCTGGCACCGGTAGCGTGGCTATCGAAGCCGCCTACCGTTATCCACACTTGCGGGTGGCCGCATTGGAGCGCAATCCGGACGCGTTGGCGTTGATCCGCCAAAACTGCCAACGCTTCGACCTGACCCGAGTGGAGATTATTGCCGGCGAGGCGCCACTGCCGATGACTGAACGGGCGGATGCCCTCTTTATTGGCGGCAGTGGCGGTAATCTGGCGGAAATCATCCATTGGGCCGGTTCACTGCTGTTACCCGGCGGTCGTTTGGTGATTAACCTTATTTTGTTGGAAAACCTTAACCAAGCGTTGCAGTGTCTGGCTTTGGGCGGTTTTAGCGAGGTGGACTGCATCCAAATGCAGATTGCGACCCTGACCGGTCTTGGTAGCGGACATTATTTCAAACCTAACAATCCCGCTTTTATTATTTCCTGCCGTAAGGAGAACACCAATGACAGTGCCCTTTGACCACCGACTGGTTTGGTTTGTCGGCGCCGGACCGGGTGACCGGGAGTTGATCACGCTAAAAGGTTATCGCCTGTTGTGCGAAGCGGATGTGGTGATCTACGCCGGTTCATTGATAAATCCCGCCTTGCTGGAGTATTGCAAGCCGCAGGCAGCCTGTTATGACAGCGCCAGCATGAACCTACAGCAGATTATTGACGCTATGGTGCAAGGCATCAACCAGGGTAAGTTGGTGGTGCGTTTGCAAACCGGGGACCTGTCTTTATACGGCTCGATCCGCGAGCAAATCGAAGAGCTGGGAAAACGGGATATTGGCTTTAGCACCGTGCCGGGCGTCAGCGCGTTTCTTGGCGCGGCGGCGCGCATGGGGGTGGAGTATACGGTGCCGGAAGTGGCGCAAAGTTTGATTATCACCCGCATGGAAGGGCGCACGCCGACGCCGGAACTCGAATCGCTGGAAGCCTTTGCCGCCCATCGCACTTCTATGGCGATTTTCCTGTCGGTACAGGCCATTGAGCGGGTAGCGCAGCGATTGATCGCCGGCGGTTATCCCGAGGAAACGCCGGCGGCGGTCATCTACAAAGCCACCTGGCCGGAGGAAAAAACCGTACGCGGCACCTTGGCTGATATTGCCAGCCTGGCGCGCGCGGCGGGCATCGGTAAAACGGCGCTGATCCTGGTGGGCGCATTCTTGGGCGATGAATATCATTATTCGCAGCTATATCACGCGGAATTTTCCCATGAATACCGTCAAGCCTGAGTCAATCGCGCTGTTTTGCCTGACACCGGGCGGTATCACCCTGGCAAAACGCCTATCCGGCCTGTTGCCGATGACCTGTTTTACCAGCCAAAACCTGCTGGAACCGGGTTTTGAGCCGTTTGATGGCAGTATGGCTCATACGGTGGCGGACCTATTCGCTGACTCCTCGGCGCTGATTTTTATCTGCGCCACCGGTCTGACGGTGCGGATCATTGCGCCGTTGATCAAAGATAAATTCAGCGATCCGGCGGTGGTGGTCATCGATGATCAAGGCCACCATGCGATTAGCCTGTTATCCGGACATATGGGCGGGGCCAACGCCCTGACCCGATACATTGCCGGGCTGATCGGTGCCGAACCGGTGATCACCACCGCGACCGACGTCAATCAGTTGGCGGCAGTGGATATTCTGGCCCAACAGTTAAACGCCACCATGACAGACTTTCGCCAGAAGGTTAAAACACTCAATCAAATGCTGATCTGTGGCCGCAACGTTGGCCTGTATTGGGATCCCCGCTCGCTGGCCACGGCAAAAAAGCGTTGGTCCGAAGAACAGGTTGATACCCGTGGACTGGTGCTGGTGAGCGATCTGGACCCTCTGCCCGAATTGGACGCGCTGCTGTATGTCAGTTTGCATGACAGTGTGCCGGCGGTCCCAATTCCGGTGTTTAAACTGGTGCCGCGCTGCATTGTGGCTGGTATTGGCTGCAAGCGCGATACGCCGTTATCCACTGTGGCGCGTCTGCTCAAGCAGCAACTGGCAGAACTGCATATCGACCCGCTGGCGCTAAGCGCCATCGGCAGCGTCGCAATGAAACGCGACGAACCTGCGCTGCGTGATCTGGCTAACCAGTGTTGCGTACCCTTTGACATTTTTTCAGTCGAGCGCCTCAAACCCGCAGCGGCCCATTTTCCGGTGTCGGATTTTGTCGCGCGCATCGTTGGGATCGGCAGCGTTTCCCAACCCGTCGCCTGGCTGATGAGCAACGGTCACCTGATTGGCGACACGCTGCGAACCCAAGGTGTGACCATTACTTTAGGAGTTTCCTGCTGATGTTATATGTGATCGGTATCGGCCCGGGCAGCCAGGCCGCGATGACCCTTGAGGCGCTTGACGCCATACGCGATGCCGACATCATTGTGGGTTACAAGACCTATACCCATTTGGTGAAGCACCTGACCGGTGATAAGCAGGTGATTAAAACCGGCATGTGCAAAGAAATTGAGCGTTGTCAGGTGGCGCTTGATTTGGCGGTGGGTGGCCAAAAGGTGGCGCTGATCAGCAGCGGTGATGCCGGCATCTATGGCATGGCTGGGTTAATCCTGGCGTTGAGCACCCAACAGCAACTGGACGTGGAAATACGGCTCATTGCCGGCGTGACCTCCAGCACTGCCGCCGCTGCGTTGCTCGGCGCGCCGCTAATGCATGATTTTTGCCATATAAGCCTCAGTGATCTGATGACCCCTTGGCCCGTGATTGAGCGGCGAATTCTTTGCGCTGCCGAGGCGGATTTTGTGATCTGCTTTTACAATCCCCGCAGCCACGGCCGGCCAGACCATCTGGCTAAGGCGTTTGCACTGTTGCGCCGCCATAAATCGGACACCACCCCAGTGGGGGTGGTGCGTGCCGCGGGTCGCAAGAAGCAGGAAAAATGGCTGACCACCCTGGGCGAAATGGATTTTACGCCGGTGGACATGACGTGCCTGGTGATCGTTGGCAATCAGGCGACCTATTGCCGTGACGGACTGATGATAACCCCCCGAGGGTACCAGATTGCCGAGGACAACGAAGCAAGAGAATCTAACGATGAAACCGCGTATGAGTGATGACATCAACCAGGCTGACCCTCGGTCATTGACCGGTGGCCGGCAATGAACGCACTCAGCCCGGTGAGCCCAGGGAAGCCGGCTCACATCCATATTCTCGGGGGGACCTCGGACGCACTGATACTGTGCCGCACGCTGACCCGGCGTGGGGTGCCTTATAGCCTGTCGGTGGCCAGCGACACCGGTGCGGCCCTGGCGGGTGATCTGGGGGGCGAACTGCAGGTAGGGCGGATGGACGCCGATGCCATGGCCGACTGGCTACGGAACGCCCGCTGGGTTATCGACGCATCGCATCCCTATGCCGAGCTGGCGTCACATAATCTGGCTGCTGCTTGCGCCGAGTTGGGTTTGCCGCTTACCCGCTACGAAAGGCCCAGTGACATCGCCACGATCAACCACCCATTATTATTACCGGTGGACAGTGTGGAGCAGGCCTGCCAAACAGCTGCCGCCCTCGGTGAGCGCATTATGCTGACCACCGGCAGCAAACAACTGGCCGACTACGTCCGGTGGTTGCCAGGGAAAACGCTAATCGCCCGGGTCTTGCCGCTGGCCGGGATCCTGGCTGAATGCGCAACACTGGGCTTGGGCGTCAATCAAGTGATTGCCATGACCGGGCCCTTTAGCCACGAACTTAACGTAGCATTATATCGTCATTTCCGGCCGCAGGTCATGATCACCAAGGAGTCCGGCCGGGAAGGGGGATATACGGAAAAAGTGAGGCCCTGCCTGGAGATGAATATCCCCTGCGTCGTGATTCGTCGTCCCGTGATGCACTGGGATGACGTGATTGCCACGCCGGAGGCATTTGAGCGCCGACTGAACCAGTGGCTTGATGCCCTTGATGTGCCGACGGCTGAGCCTTTAAGGAACCCTGTATGAAAAAAGCGTTATTAACCATTAGCTTCGGCACGTCATATCCTGAGGCACGCATCTGCAATATTGAAGCCTGCGAGCAAAGATTGGCCGCCGTTTTTGCCGATCGCACACCGTTTCGCGCCTTTACCTCCGGCATGATTATGCGCAAGCTGGCGCGGCGAGACGGGTTGTTTATTGATTCGCCGGAGCAGGCGCTGGAAAAACTCTGGCAACAGGGTTATCGGGATGTGGCGATTCAGTCGTTGCACATCATCAATGGCGATGAATATGAAAAAATTCTTCACCAGGCTGCCTTATACCGTGAGCGATTTGGCCTGCTGCATATTGGCGCGCCCCTGTTAAATGACGAACGCGACTATCGGCGATTGATTAGCGCGCTGCAGGCGCAGATGCCGCCCTTGGCGGATGATGAACGGGTGGTATTTATGGGGCATGGCACCAGCCATCCCGCGTTCGCTGCTTATGCCTGTCTGGATCATATGCTGGCCGCTGAGCATATCCCGGCGTTTATCGGCGCAGTGGAAAGTTATCCCGATCTGTCGGGCGTGATTGAACGACTGCGTAGCCAACAAGTACGAAAAGTCCATTTAATGCCATTAATGTTGGTGGCGGGCGATCACGCGATTAATGATATGGCATCGGACCAGCCCGATTCCTGGTGCAGCCAACTGCAGCGAGCGGGTTATGAATGTCAGTGCTGGGTGCGCGGGTTGGGCGAAAATCCCTTAATCCAACAGTTGTTTGTTGATCACCTGAGTGAACGTATCGGTACGGAGGTGGGGCTATGAGCGGCAAACTGTATGCCATCGGTACTGGCCCGGGCGCAGCGGATTTGATCACCGTACGCGGTGCGCGCGTGCTCGGTCAGCTTGATGTTCTGTACGCCCCGGCGGGGCGCAAAGGCGGAGACAGTCTGTCTTTGAGCATTGTGCGTGAATACCTGGGGGCGGCAACCAGAGTGAAATCCCGTCATTTCCCCATGAACCAGGACGCCGATGAAAAAAACGGGGTCTGGGATGCGGTGGCTCAGGACATGGCCGCCGATGTGGAACAAGGGCTGCAGGTTGGGTTTATTACCCTGGGCGACGCCATGCTATATAGCACCTGGGTGTTTCTGCTGGCGCGCCTGCGCTGTCGTATTGCCATCGATATTATCCCTGGCGTCACCTCTTTTGCCTGCATCGCTGCCCGTGTCCAGGTGCCTTTGGCTATGGAGAGCCAATCACTGGCGGTGATGGCCTGTACTGATAATGATAGCGCGCTGGAAGCGGCACTCTTATCCCATGATTGCATCGTATTGATGAAGGTCTATGGCCGATTCGCCAGGATTCAGCAACTGCTGCGCCGTTTAGGGTTAATTGAGTACGCATTGCTGATGGCCAATGCCTCACTGCCGGACGAAGCGTGTTTCCTGGCACTTGATGACGTGGCTCCCGATCAGGCTTTGCCCTATTTTTCCACGGTGGTGGTCAATAAACGCTGGCGTACCGCCGCCGATCATGCTGTCACTCTCGTCTCGAACCAAGGAATCAACCAATGAACCTACAGGTAGGTAAGGGTGTTTTCGCCGGTGCCGCCGGCATGCCCCTGTTGCTGTTGATCGTGCTGCTGATAGCGCCGCAGAATGCTTACGCGATGCATATCATGGAAGGTTTTTTACCCCCCCTGTGGGCATTGACCTGGTGGCTGCTGTTTTTGCCTTGTCTGGCCATCGGCTTGACGCGCATGAAGCACATCGTAACCGAGGACAGTAACCGTAAGGTGTTGCTGGCGTTATGCGGCGCGTTTATTTTCGTATTATCGGCGCTAAAAATTCCGTCGGTGACCGGGAGTTGCTCCCATCCCACCGGCGTTGGGCTAGCGGTTATCATGTTTGGTCCCTGGGTCTTGTCGGTTCTGGGCGCAGTGGTGCTGTTGTTTCAAGCGCTGTTATTGGCCCACGGGGGCTTGACGACGCTAGGGGCCAATGCCATTTCCATGGCGGTGGTCGGGCCGATGATCGGTTATGGGGTGTGGCGACTGTCGTTACGTCTAGGGCTACGGCGCGACGTGGCGGTATTTTTGTGCGCGACGCTGGCTGATCTTTCCACCTATATGGTGACCTCACTCCAACTGGGTCTGGCGTTTCCCGATCCTACCTTTGGTTTCACTGCCTCGACGTTGAAATTTATGGGGGTGTTTTGCCTGACGCAAATTCCAATTGCCATTGCCGAAGGGTTGCTGACGGTAATGATTTACGACCAGCTTACCAAACGGCGGCTGATCGGTGCGGGGAGTCTGTAATATGAAAAAGATGCTGATATTGCTTTCACTGGTGGTGATGCTGATGGTCATGCCGTTTTTTATCAATCATGGCGGCAGTTATGATGGCTCCGACAACCAGGCGGAGAGTTTGGTAACGCGCATTGCGCCTCATTACAAACCCTGGTTTACCCCACTCTATGAGCCGGCCAGCAGTGAAATCGAAAGCCTGCTGTTTACGCTGCAAGGATCGCTGGGTACGGCGGTGATCTTCTATATTTTGGGATATTATAAGGGTCGTGATCGCCGGCGGACCCTCTTGATTAAAAAACCCGCCGGCAATAAGCGTATTCGGTATGGTCGCCATGCTGGAAATTGACCGCCTGGCGTGGCAAAACCGCTGGCATGATCGTTCCCCAATGGGGAAGTTTGTGCTCTATATGGTCTTGCTCGCGATTGCTCTGCTGACCTCGCCGCGTTATCAATGCGTCACATTGTTCGCACTGATGCCGCTGACCTGCTACGTGGCCCGCATTGGTTTTGGTCGTTATTTGCGCTGGCTGAGTTTGCCGCTGGGATTTTTGGCGGTGAGCCTGCTCAGTATCGCGGTCTCGTTTGCCTGGAACAGCCAGGGTATGCTCTATAGTCTGCGTTTGGGCAGCCTGTTTCTGGGCTTGGATCAGCATGGGCTGGTATTGGCCAACCAGGCCATGTGGCGCAGTATGACCGCGCTGGCGGCCACCTACTTTTTTGTCTTGACCACGCCGTTTACCCAAATCGTGTATATTCTCAAGCGTTGCCATCTTCCCCGGTTATTGATTGAACATACGCTGCTGTGTTATCGCTTTATTTTTATTTTTATCGACGAGGCGGTGGCGATTCGCCAGGCGCAGTCCCTGCGTTTTGGTTATCGCACGTTGCGCACGGGTTATCATTCATTGGCGATGTTGGTGGGAATGTTAATGCTGCGGGTCATGACACGTTATCACGAGATGTCGGTGGCGCTCGAGGTGAAGTTGTATCAGGGCGAGTTTCATCTATAAGGAGCATGACATGTTAGCTACCGAGGCACTGTGTTTCTCTTGGCAGCAGGATCAGCCGGCGTTATGCGATTTAACCCTCGACTTTAGCCGTGGCCGGGTGACCGGGATTATCGGCGCCAACGGTTGTGGAAAATCCACCTTGTTTATGAATCTGCTGGGCCTGCAGCGACCGCAAAGCGGTAGGGTACTCTGGCAAGGCGAGCCGCTGCGCTATGATAAGGCCAGCTTGTTAGCGTTACGCCAGCGATTGGTGCTGGTATTTCAGGAGCCGGATCACCAACTGTTTTATACCGATATCGATAGTGATATTGCGTTTGCCTTGCGCAATCTGGGCATGGCGGAGTCGGTGATCCAAGGCCGCCTGGAGCAAGCACTGGCGCTGGTGGGCGCCGGATCCTTCCGTCATCAGCCGATCCAGTATCTTAGCCATGGCCAGAAAAAGCGGGTGGCCATTGCCGGTGCGCTGGTGATGCAATCGGACTATTTGCTGCTGGACGAACCGACTGCCGGGCTCGATCCCCAAGGCCGCGCGGCGATGATTGAGATCATTAAGCGTATCAGCGATCAAGGGCGCCACGTGATTGTCGCCAGCCATGATATCGATCTGATTTATCACATTTGCGACTATATCTATGTGATGGCGCAGGGACGTCTATTGGCCCAAGGCAGTGAGCGCGACGTGTTTTTGCAATCTGCTCTGCTGGCCCGGGCGGGGCTCAGCCAGCCATGGTTAGTCAAAGCCCATACCCGGCTGGGAATGCCGTTGGTTAAGACCGAACAGGAATTGTTCGATATTGTCGGACAATCCCAGGAGATGCCATTATGACCTGGTCTATTATGCTGCAAGGTACCGCGTCCGACGTGGGTAAAAGTGTGCTGGTGGCCGGCTTATGCCGTATTTTCGCCCAGGACGGTTATCGTACCGCGCCGTTTAAAGCGCAAAATATGGCACTGAACTCCTGGATCACCCGCGATGGCGCCGAAATGGGGCGTGCGCAGGTGTTTCAAGCTGAGGCAGCGGGCATTGAGCCTGATGTGCGCATGAATCCGGTATTGCTCAAGCCAACCAGCGATCGCAAGTCGCAGGTGATTGTGATGGGGCAAGCGTTGCGCCATATGGACGCCATGGAGTATCACCGCTTTAAACCCCAGTTACGTGAACAAGTGGGGCAGGTGTATCGCAGTCTGGCGGCGGAGGTCGATATTATGGTGCTCGAAGGTGCCGGCAGCCCGGCGGAAATCAACCTGCGCGATCGGGATATTGTCAATATGGGCATGGCGGAACAGGCCGACGCGCCGGTTTTGCTGGTGGCGGATATTGATAAAGGCGGGGTGTTCGCCGCGATTTATGGCACCTTGGCGCTGTTGCGTCCGAAGGAAAAACAGCGGGTGAAAGGTGTGATCATTAATAAATTTCGCGGCGACCCGGCATTACTGAAACCCGGTATCGACCAAATTGAGGCGCTGACCGGTGTGCCGGTGGTCGGCGTTATGCCGTGGTTCGACGAGCCGATGGAAGATGAGGACGGTGTGGCATTGCAGGGCGATAAATACCACCAGAACGAGGTCCGGGAGTTAGATGTGGTGGTACTGCAATTGCCGCATATTGCCAATTTTTCAGATTTCAACGCACTGGCGTTCCAGCCGGATGTGCATTTACGTTATGTTAAACGCGGCGAATTCCTGGGGGTGCCGGATCTGCTGATCATCCCCGGTAGCAAGAACACGCTGGGCGATCTGCTCTACCTGCGCGATAACGGCATCGATCAAGACATTCAGCTCGCTCATCAGCAAGGTGTGCCAATCCTGGGCATTTGCGGTGGCTTCCAGATGCTCGGGCGCCAGGTTACCGACGGCGTGGAATCCGGTATTGGGCAGACCGATGGATTGGGGCTATTGGACTGTGTTACCCGCTTCGAACCGCTGAAAACCACCACTCAAGTTGAGGCGAACGTACTGGACTTGTCGGCGGGGATCTTCGCCGCCGGCAGCGGTATGTCACTTAAAGGCTACGAAATTCATATGGGTCAGACCCACTTGGGCGAGGGAGCTCAGCCTTTCGCCCGCCTAGTGCGGCAAATTGGCCATGACGGACAGCCGGGTGTGGAACGTGATGATGGTGCGATTAACGCCGCCGGCACCGTGGCCGGCAGTTATATTCACGGATTGTTTGACAACTCGCTGTTTACCCGGGCGTTGTTGAATGCATTACGGCAACGACGCGGCCTGGGGGCGCTGGACACGCCGGTCATAAGCTGGAGCGAGCGCAAACAACAGTCCTTCGATGCGTTGGCCAGTCAGATGCGCGCCCATATCGACATTGCGCTGCTGTATCGTGTGATGCGTGAGCATGCGTCGGCGGTCACCGAATCTTAAACCAAACCGCAAAAGGAACCGTACTATGATGTTGATCACCGGCGGCGCGCGCAGCGGCAAAAGCCGACTCGCCGAACGCCTGGCGCAACGGGAAAACGGCCCGGTGCTGTATATCGCGACCTCGCGGGTCACCGACCCGGAAATGGCCGCGCGGGTGGCAGAGCATCGCCAACAGCGCCCGGGGCACTGGCTGACCTGGGAAGGGTATCGTGACTGCGATCAGGCGATCCTCAACCACCGCGGACAGGTCAGCGCGGTATTGCTCGAGTGTGTCACTACCCTTATTACCAACCTGCTATTTGACCTGGCCGGGGATACGCCGGCCGAGCAGATGGACTTTGCCGCAATCGAGCAGCATATCGCACAACAGATCGACCGCCTGCTGGCCGCTTGCGCCGCGGCATCTTGCCCGGTGATCCTGGTTACCAATGAACTGGGTATGGGCATTGTGCCGGAGAACCTGTTGGCGCGACAGTTTCGGGACATCGCCGGGCGGGTCAATCAGCGCTTGGCTGCCGCCGCTACCGATGTCTGGTTGGTGGTCTGCGGTATTCCGGTCCATATCAAAGGTCATGACCCGATTGGAGTCGCGTGATGAAACAGTTTTTTGCCGCCCTGCAATTTATGACCCGTTTGCCGGTACCGGCACGCTGGACGGCGGATCTCTCGCTCAATAGTTATGCCCGTGGCGTCATCTGGCTGCCGGTGGTGGGATTGGTGGTCGGCGCTATCTGTGCGCTGGTGTTTGCCGTGACGCAGCCGTTATTTGGCACGCCGCTTGCTGCATTGCTCACGGTGGTTGCCAATGCCATGGTGACCGGCGCGTTTCATCTTGATGGGCTCGCGGATACGTGTGACGGTATTTTTTCCGCTCGCCAACGTGATCGGATGTTGGACATCATGCGCGATAGCCGTATCGGCACCAACGGCGCCTTGGCGATGATATTCGCCATTGGGCTGCGTTTGATGGCCATAGTGGCGCTGAACGGCATACCCGGCGGCGCGATCCCTTATATTATTGCCGCGCCTTGTCTGAGCCGTGCGCTGATCGGCCTGTTGATGTACCGCCAGCGTTACGCGCGTGAAAACGGACTGGGCAATGTTTATATTGGTCAGATTAGCGGCCATCATTTTGCGGTGATGCTGCTGCTCGGGTTCCTGCTGACGTTGTTATTTACCCGTATGCACGGCGCCATCGCTGGGCTTATCGTTCTGGCGATAGCCTACGGCTACCGCGCCAGGATCAACGCGGTGCTGGGTGGGCAAACGGGTGATACGCTTGGCTGCGGGGTGGAAATATTCGAGTGGCTGTTTTTACTGGCGGCACTTTTACTGGCGACACTTTTACGGACTACGCTTTTACACTTTACACCGGGGCTACTGCTATGAACCTCTATTTAGTGCGTCACGGTGAAACCCAGGCCAATGCTGATGGTGTTTATTGCGGCGTAAGCGATCTGGCCCTGACACAGCGTGGTCAATGGCAGGCACACCGGCTGGCGTGGCAATTGGCGGATATCTCCTTCGACCGTATTTTAACCAGCCGGCTGCGCCGTAGTCGGGAAACGGCACAGATCCTCCGTCCGCAGGCGGCGATGGAAGCCTGGCCACAGCTCGATGAAATGGACTTCGGCCAATGGGAACTGCGTCACCACCGGGATCTTAAGCACCAAGATGTTGAACGTTATGCTGCCTGGTGCGCGGACTGGCAGCATACAATTCCGCCGGATGGCGAAGGTTTCCAAGCCTTTTCCCACCGGGTGGTTGCTGCAACCAACCGACTGCGGCAATGGGACGGTGTTGACAATACACTATTGGTGGCTCACCAAGGGGTCTTGGGTATTATCCTGGCCACCTTGCTGGGATTACCTCCCGCCGCGATGTGGCATTTTACCTTCCAGCAGGATGCGTTTACCCAGGTCAGCTTAAATGACGGGTTCTGTGTACTAAAACAGGCTAATGACAGCGGCCGAGTACTGCTGTCCGGATATTAACACCGCGAACAGGTTGCTCAGGAGTGAGAGATAACATGAAGAGTTTGCAACAGATAATAGACGCTATACGTCCCTTGGACGCGGCAGCGATGAGGCGAGCACAGCATCGATTGGATGGACTGCTTAAACCGCCAGGCAGCCTTGGACGTCTGGAAACCTTAGCGGTCCAATTAGCGGGAATTATGGGTGAGCGGCCGCTGGATTTCACCGAAAAACAGATCATAGTGATGATTGCCGACCATGGTGTTTATGCCGAAGGTGTCGCGGTTTCACCCCGTATGGTCACCGCCATCCAAGCGGCCAATATGGTTAAGGGAACCACCGGGGTATGCGTGTTGGCGGCCAATGCTGGGGCCCGGGTGACCGCGGTCGATTTGGGCATTGACAGCGAACTGCCCATACCGGGTCTGGTCGACCGGCGCATACAACGCGGCAGCGGTAATATTGCCTGCGAAGCGGCCATGACCGATGCCCAGGCCCGCCACGTGCTGGAAGTCGGTGCGGATCTGGTGCATGGGCTGGTCGCACAGGGTGTGACATTATTTGGCGTGGGTGAACTGGGCATGGCCAATACCACCCCTGCTGCGGCTATGGTCAGCGTACTGAGCGGTGCGTCGCCGACGGATGTCGTTGGGCGGGGAGCCAATCTGCCGTTATCTATGCTGCAAAATAAAATTGACGTGGTTACGCGCGCTATTGCGTACCACCAGCCCGATCCACACAATGGTGTCGAGGTCCTCGCCAAGGTCGGTGGTTTTGACTTGGGCGGCATGGCTGGGGTGATGCTGGGTGCGGCGGCGATGGGCGTGCCGGTGATACTGGACGGTTTCCTTTCCTACGCGGCGGCGTTGGTGGCCTGTCGCATCGCCCCGCGCACACGTGACTATCTGATCCCCTCCCACCGTTCGGCGGAAAAAGGGGCGGCGATTGCGCTGGCACAGCTTGATCTACACCCGTATCTGGATATGGAAATGCGCCTGGGCGAGGGCAGTGGGGCTGCGCTGGCCATGCATCTAGTCGATGCCGCTTGCGCCATATATCATAATATGGGAACGCTGTCGGCCAGTGATATCACTCTGCCGGCCTAACGGTAAATGTGCGACGGCACATTCGTGCCTTTCCGCCGCGGCGGTTATCAACGCTTTAGGGGCGCAAGGAAGGTTGCTTTTGTCAATAATAACAACTAATAGCAACGGGTTGCCGTCCTCCTGCCATAATGTGCTGAACGGGGCGTTGATGCCGCCCCTGGCTTGCAAAATTTGACCTGTCGTCCTTATAATTGCCCCCTGTTTATCATGTTAAGGATCTCGTCATGGCCAAACCAAGCGTACGCGATAAAATCGTTGATGCTGCGCTTGAGCGCTTCCATACTCTGGGATTCAGCGCCTGTAGCGTTCAGGATATTGTCGATACCGCTGGCGTGCCTAAGGGATCTTTCTATAATTATTTTAAGGCCAAAGAGCTGCTGGCGTTGGAAGTGCTGTCTATCTATGGGCAGGATTGCAACCGTGAAATTCTTAATGACATCACCTTAGCGCCCATCGCGCGGCTACGGGCTCATTTTGAGTATATGGCAGCTTATTATGCGGAATTTGGCTATGAGAAAGGCTGTCTGATTGGAAATCTGGCGGCGGAAATGACCGACAACACCCCGTTGTTGCGTCAGGCGATTAAAAAAGCTCTTGAAAAATGGACTGCTGCAGTCACTGCCACTCTGCGGGAAGGACAGGCGGATGGCAGTATTACTACCCGACTTGATGCCGAAAAAGTCGCACGCTTTTTGATCAATAGCTGGGAAGGGGCGGTGGTGCGTATGAAAATTGCCTGTTGTCGTCAGCCGCTGGATGATTTTTTTGCGGTCGCCTTTCCATTACTAAGCCGTTCGATGGCAGAATAATTCAATCTCATACTTTATAGAACAGTTACAATTAGTCATTAATTAAATACGACCGGTCATATTATGTTGCGGTATTGTTACTGACGTTTACTCTGCCCACACCATTGCGCAGATCCACTCTTCTATAGCCGCGAGTTTACTAATGACTGGAAGAACCATTACGCTTGGGCAGCGGGCCAGTTTTTGGGTCGCTGCAGCCGTTGTCGCCCATACTATCTGGACCAGCGCCGCGCCGGCGATGACCTATCCGCTATATGCCGCACAATGGCGGTTGACGACCACCCAGACTGCAATGATTTTTGCTATTTATCCCATCGTGGTCGTCGGCATTTTGATCTGTTTCGGTGATGTTTCCGACTACATTGGACGCCGAACCACCATGTTATTGGGGCTCGCTGCGTCGTTTATTGGCGTATTGTTATTTGCCATCGCGCCTAATCTTCTTTGGGTCTATATTGGCCGAATGTTCATGGGCATTGGGGTAGGGTTGTCGGCCGGCCCTTCGACGGCGGCGGTGATTGAATTCAGCGCACCGGGTCAGGCGAAAAAAGCCAGTGCCATTACCACCGTGGCCCAGGCGACTGGCCTGGCGTTGGCTACGCTTATCGGCGGGGCGCTGATCGAATATGCGCCATTCCCCACCCGGCTCAATTTCTTGCTTTTGCTGCTAATCATAACTCTAATATTTATTGCCGCGTGGTTCTTGCCACGCCATAACAGCCAAACCCAGCGTGGGCGGTGGCGACCCCGTACGCCAACGATTTCGCCAGGATTAGGCATGGTGGTGCTGGCTGCCACTGCAGCGGTGGTCAGTGCTTATGCTATTGGCACCGTGGGACTCTCTCTAGGCGCGCAGATTGCGCGCGATCTGATTGGTTCGAGCAACGTATTGCTTAATGGCGCAACCATGTCAGTGTTTGCCGTGGTGTTAGGTGCAGTGGGCCTGTTATGCAAAGGCCTATCCTCACGCATGGCAATAATCGTCGGAGGTGTATGCGCCGTACTGGGCATGTTGTTTCTGGTGATATCAGTTGGCCAACATTCCTTGCTGATTTTCCTCGTGTTTTTGATGGCTGCGGGGTGCGGCTATAGCTTGTTATTTATGGGGGGGCTTGGGCTGATTAATACCTATGCACCAACCCATAACCGCGGCGGCACCTTGTCCACACTCTACTTGGTGGCCTATCTGGTCCAAGGTGGTTTAGCGCTGTTACTTGGGGCCATTGCCACGCACTGGGGCCTGGCGCGGGCAATCGATCTTGGGGCGTTGGCCATTATCGCCTTAAGTCTGGCGACTGCCGCCATAGCATTATTCATCATGGTACCGAAACCGCAGCATCTGGTTCATCGCTGTGGTGAACATAAATTGTAACGCTTATCCTCACCGGCACGACCAGACTATGATAATATTATCGTTCATTAATAAAAAGAGGTTGACTAATAATACGACCGGTCATATTGTTAGTGCAGAGTGAGTTTTTATGGAGAACGTCTAGATGAATCAGAACACCATTATTAAAGATCTGATCGATTGGTTGGAAAACAATCTGGATAAATCATTATCCTTAGACCGTGTGGCCGCCAAATCAGGCTATTCCAAATGGCACTTGCAGCGTATGTTCCGTCAGGTTACCGGCGACGCATTGGGAACCTATATTCGTACCCGTCGCTTGTCACGCGCGGCGTTGGAATTACGCCAAAAGGATAACACTATCCTGGATATCGCGTTGCAAAGCGGTTTTGATTCTCAACAGTCATTCAGCCGGGCTTTCAAACGTCAGTTTAGTCAAACCCCTGGCGCTTATCGCTCGAAAATGACGTATGCATGTCGTCAGTGCGAGACGCGCGAAAGCGGTTTTGTTCCGGCAAAACGTCCAGCAGTGGCAGCGGAATTAACCTATTAATTTCCGATAAAACCTGTGAGCTGACCGTTAACGGGATATACGGCCAACGGAAATATCGTGCCGTTGGCCGCAAGCGGTTAAGATGAGGCGGGTTTCGCTGTGATAGGGGGGAAATGCGCCATGATCTTCCCTAGCGCTTGTTGGGCCGCGGGAGACAGGTCTTGTGCACCGGTATAACCGGCATTTTGAATGATCAGCGCTTTTAGTCCAACCAGCCAGTCATAAATATAAAAGGCCGTTGTATTCACTGGCGCCAATGACAGACGGGTCAAGCGCTGTGAGCTGCCCCAATCCTGTGGCGCAAGGGTCATTCGTTCAAATATTTTATGGCCGGGATTGACGATACTATCCGGACGTTGCGTGGTGTCTTTTCCTTGAAATCCCAACCAACCGATAAAGTCGCCTAGTACGGTGAGCACTTGCGCTACCTGTCTGTCGGCCTTGCTTTCAGCTTTGCCATCAGTTGCCATGGCTGCACCATCATTGGTCAAGGCGCGTAGTAATATCTTGCTGAGATCCAACCGATGAGCCGCCGTGATCAACTCCTCCATCAGCATTTCTAATTCGGCTTTGGTCAATCCAAGCAAGGCGGCCAACGGACCATTATCCGGCAGGCTTCGCAGATGATTGATCCAGTAATGCATTACTCGCCGCGCAAATGCCCGTTCATAGTCATAATGCGCGTCGGCACTGCCCGTTTGCCTGGCAGCTGTCGGCTGGCGTACCTCAGTCGGCTGCGCGTCGAGCAAATCGATAAACAAGCCCACACCGAAACTGGAATTATCCGTTAACGGTGAGGTTTCAGCACCCGGATCTTGCACCTGCAGGTAGAGTGGCGCATCAGGAGAATGTAAATACAGTGGACGCAGATTATCGCGGGTGGGCAGCAGTTTCTCCAGCAACTCCCCATGCACGCCGGCGCGGGTTTGCAGTATTTTAAGCAAGGTTTCCGCAACCCGTGTTTTTGCTGCACTGTCGGCTTCTTCGGCAGATTGGTACCAGCGACCCAGTAGATTGTCCGTAAGCTCTCGCCGTAACTCGGCAAACCGATCGCTGAGGCGGGCACATTGGGTCGCACGGCTCAGTTCGACGGACACATAGTCCGCCATGCGATCCAGACCTCCGGCATCCAGCGTCAACATGCTACCCCAGGCGTCGCCTGGTGAACCCACCAAGCGTTGCACTGCCGCATCGTGCTGCCGGGCTTGGCTACTCTGTGGGTCAAAGGGGGTCAGTACCCAGATCAGCCCCGGTTTATGACCTTTGCGGCTAAGCAGGGTTTCACCTTGGGTCTGTTGGACCCAATAAGCCAACGCACGGCCAACCTGCTTGACCGCCGATTTTTGACCGGCGGCGTTGCATACCATGAGTAAGCCAAGTTCCTGGCGATCGGTATAGCGCGCCAGTAAATAAGCTCGCTTGGCCTGCGCTAGGGTTTTCTCCGACAGTGGGGTAGGCTTGCCATCGTGCACATCGGTCCCGCCAAGGTTATCACCAGGGAAATCGACGAGATCGATGTGTTCAAACTTGGGCCGCTGGCAAGAACCCTGTAGCGGAACCCGCAGCTCAGCTGCCAGCGCCCATACCAAGGCAGCGGACAATGCTACCGGCTGACTCTTCTGTTTTGTCAATAACGGCCGCACCAGAAGCTCGTCGTTTGACACGAGGTCCCGGGATAAAATCTTCAGCGGCGCCTGCACGCTGGAGGCACCATGCAGCTTATGCAGCGTGTGAGCTAATTGCCGGTATGTCGTGGTAAGTTCAACGTCTTCGCCCCATAACAACGAGAACAAGCGTGCGCGATCGTCGACGAGCAAAAAAGGTGCCAAGTCGATCGCGGCTGGCCAAAAACGATCGTTAAACCAAGGTTCCTGGCGTTGACTACCTTGGCGGTCCAAATAATCCCATAACGCCACCATATCATCGCCGCTGATACCGGCTAACGGTTCCGACTGGCGTAGTAGCCGCAGTGAATCGAGTCGATCGTCGCAAACTTGTCGATCCAGCGCGATCCCGGGTCCGGTGCGGCTAAGATCAACAGTGGCCAATATTTTCGCGACCTCAATTTCCTCAAGCAGTTGCAAATGCACTGGATAGTCTGGATCCAAGGTCACGGCCTGGCGGCTAAAGCGGGTAACCACTACGCCCGGCAGTTGGCCGGTCATCCAAGGCATAACCTCAGTCGATTCGACGTCAAGCGCCGTCTTGATGGCGCCATTTTCATCGGCAGCCAGCGCAGAGATAAGATGGATTTTCCCCGGCTGCGACTGGCCGTAAAATCCTAAGGACAAGGGGGCTAATGTCGCATTAGAAAACGCAAGCGCATGAATTCGCGCGCGACGCAATTTGATGCACAATCCCTGAGCTTCTATATCCAGGCGAGGCGCTTCCAGTCGAGTATTTTCGACCCAATCTATACCTTGACCAATGCCTTGTGTCATAAGCCGCAGCGGTTTGAGCAGCTGGTTTTGCCGGGCGGAAGGTGAGGCTAAGGAGGGTGATTTCATTTGTTGTATATGCTCCCGCTGTCTATCCAGTAATACGTTTCGCCTAAGGCACTTTCCGCCAGAGTATTCAGCTTGAGTTGCAAATGATGCAATGGGACTTTTCCGCCATCCTCAAGCCGGGCCTCGGCGATGACCAGACGCTCTGGCTCATCCAGGGTATCGCCATGAACCAACGCCAGCTTGACCTGCAATGTGCTATTGCCGGACACCCGCCGGGCTAATTGTTGGTCAACAATGGATAACATATACAGCGGCGATGCGGGCCAACGTTCGTTGTCCAACTGTCGAAACCCGAGACACAAGGTACCACGCATTTGAAAGCTGTTTTTTCGATCCAGAACAAACGTCGGGTCGTCCAGATCGATATCCTGATAATAAACATTATCAATGCTCAGGATATTATTGCTGTCAAGCATGCCCAGATAACGTACGGTTGAGTAAGGTTGAAACTCGCCCGCTTTGAAATAGAAGCCCGGCAGCCGAAGATCGAGCGCGAGCAAACACAACATGGCGCCAACCGCCGCGGTGGATTTTGGATTTTCTATGCGGCCATGCTGGTTAAAGGGATACCAATCGCTGGTGTGATAACCGTCCAGTGACACAATCCGACCAATCGGCAATGGCTGTAAGTGGCGAAACAGCGCCTGAATGCCGGGAAAACGCGACGGGCGTCCGGTAAGCAGGAGTACATCACAGGCGTAAACCGCGACCACTTCGGACAGTGAACGCAGCGCCCGGGTAATGCTCATGCCGGTGGCGAGAAATTCACCATGCAGTTTGCTCAATGGCAAAATCAGCGGTACCTGCAGCAAAGAAAACGCGGCGGCGTCCGCTGGCAATTCGCGCTGAACTGCGGCGTTAATATAGTCCAGGACACCCGGCGTGGGTACCTGAGTTAATAATTCGCCGAAGGTGTTCTCAATTTCCGCATTGATATCTAAAGGATCATAGCGTTCATAGTGTTGCAGGATACATTGGCCGATGGGCTTAAAAATTTGCAAAGTAGCCTGTTGCCGTAAAGCCGTTTGCCCACTGATCCGACCGTCTCGGCCAAACAATTTGGTCATCACCAGGTCCGGACTGGCCACGCCGGCCTGTTTTATAGCCAGTTCTAACGCCGGCAACACATAGAGTTGGATAACTTCCAGCAGAATATCGTCACCGGCAACTTTAAATCCCTCACGGAATAACAGTCGTGGCGTGATCTTAACATTACTACCGATACCATCATCGAGCCGGAATTGCGTAATAGCCAGGTCGGTGGTGCCACCGCCTATATCAATAGACGCGATGCGCAGACTTTTACCCGGCGACTCTCCCTCTAAAGGAAGGGAATCCGGCCTGGACATACCCGCAAAAAACGACTCGGTGCGGCCACCAAAGTTCATCTGGGTTTCATTATACAAATAAACCATTTGGCCGCAGGTTGCTTCATCCCACTCCATTTGTACCTCGGGTACCGGTACCTGGCTTTTAACGCGATCGGCCGGGGTGCTAAAATCCTCATCCATCGGATGCCAACCCATTGCTTTCCAAACCAGGCCAATGGCCTCCTTCATCCGCTTAAGAAAGATGCCTCGCTCGGGTTTGGTCATTGCAGAGGGTAGGGTAAGAACAATCGTGCGCAGTTGCCTAGGGACCGTGCCGCGCGGCATTTTCAGTCGCTGAGCCACGCTGTTTATCTGCATCAAAGCTTGTGCCAGCAGTTCGGACAGCATAAAAGCCATCAGAGAGCTACGACTGTAGTGAGGCGAAAATACCGGTAAACGCTCATCCAGCGGCAGACTGAACAGTGGCTGCCCTTCATCGTTTAGCAAATTGGTCAATGGTGCCGCGATGGCCAAGGGTTCCCGAACGTCAGATTTTCCATGATGACTAAACCGCCATCCGGCGGTATAACCCTCCTCGTCCCACAGATAGCGGCGCGGACTGGAAATTCCCGACGATCCCAAGATGCCACTGCGCGCCGCGGCCATACGGCAGGCTTCCCGGCCCACACGACTAATGGAGGGCCAGATAAAGGCATCGTCACGACCGCTTTCCATGGAGAAGTTTGGTTTACCAAAGCGAGCCATAGCAAACTCAACGCGGCTATCAAACAATTCATTATAGAGATAATGAGGTTGGTCCAGATCGCGGACTTGCAGTTCGTAGGTTTGCTCCAGTCCATTGATTTCGTCCGCATGATCTTCGACCAGAATGCCACAGGTATGGGAGTTACCCACATCCAGAATCAGGTCTACATTCACCGCTGGCGCCTGCAGCGTTTGTGCGACGATTTTGACTTCCGGGACCGACAACTGTGTGCCCAGCATAGCCAATAAATTCAAATAATGTGCTTGGTATTCAAAGCTTCTGAGCGCGGCGGCTATATCACGTTCGTGACGTTGTTCAATACCTGCCGCCTGCTGAGTGAACACTTCCCTTAACCAACCGTCGACCCAGGTATGATCTAAAAAACGCCCTAAATCTTCACTATGATGCACCACGGCAAAATTGACGCCGGTTTTAGCATCATGCTCCGTCGGGGCCAGCGTTTCATCAACGCTGTCCACCGGATAGGTCTTGGTATCAAAAGCAATACACACGCGGTGAGTTGCACCGTTTTGATCGGGCGCATCCAAGGCCAAAACCTGCACTCGAGCCCAGTTATCGGGCCCATGAGTAAACGTACGTGGCGGGTTGAAGCGGAAAAATGGCAACGGCAGCCATATTTTATCCAGCAATCGCAACGAGTGTTCCAGTGCAAAGCTAAACTCGGGCCTGACTAATTCCGGCGGCCGGCCGGCGGGCACCGGAACCGAGTATTTACCACTAAGCACGTTGTAATTAAGCCGTAGCAGCGGCCCATTAGCGCTTTGGCGCACAAATTTACCAGGTAAATCGTCATGTTGTGGCGTGATGGAAAAATCCAGAAATTGAACGCCACTATTTTGGACCAGGGTAATGCTTGATGGGTAATCTGTGATGGTCGCCAGCATAACTTACTCTTTCTCACGCTTTATGGTCATGGGAAACGCGGTCTCAGCGTTGTAACTGCCGGTACAATCGGTGGTGCCGTTCTCGTCCCGCGTACAGGTAATTTCCGGCATTCGGTAGCGAGAACCATCGCTACACTTAGCCTTAATACGGCTATTGATCACCAGATTGCCTGATGGCATAAAGCCGGCGCGGGTATTTGTCCGGCAGGTTATGCCAGCACCATAGATAATTTTTACCGTGCCATGACCCTGTTTAAACTGATATGTCAGGCTTGGTTGTTTGCCGGTGAGCGGATCTTGAACATCCAGGATCCCCCGCCAGGTACCATTAAGAAAATCGATCGAGCCTCTTTTCATCGCATCGGCGGACAGCGACAAGGAATTTTTACTCATTGGCACCGCGGCCTTCTCGGCATCGGTATGTTTCGGTGGCGTATCGGCTGGCTTGATACGTGTTTGAGGTATCGTGGCCGCCGTGGTCTGCTTCATCTCTGATTGGGTGGATTGATTTACGCCCGCTGACACCGTATTTGTCGATGGCGGTACTGGTAACGTGGCCGCCGAAGCAGCTGACGAAACCTTATCGCCGGAAAATACGTCGGAATGCGCGTTCATCGACGCGGGTACTGGTGTGGTGACGGCCGTTGATATGGGACGATTTTTCGGCGGAAGACGCGTTAGAGGGGATTCCTGTGGCGCAGGTTCCTTCCCAATAATCCAAGCACGAACCTGCAGCACAAGAAATAACAGCAGCATAATACCCGCCAACCAGACGAAATAACGGCGAAAACGCCAGATAGATTTAGCCGTAGCAGGGGGTAATATTACTGCAGTCGTTAGGTCAGGGGCAACATCTTGACTGGCGAGAGTAATAGGGGGCGCCTCAAGCTCAGGTTCATCACTGAGCGTATCAAAGGAAACGTGTAACGCTTCCTGTGGCGGCGTTCGTAAACTGGCCAACGCATCTTGGGATAATTTGTGTTGCGGGCTAATGAACCCCCAGAAAGTGATAACCGGTTTTTCCCCTACCAAATAAACATAATTATGGTCTGGAAACCGAATAGCATTAGCCAATAGCGCGCCAAATAATTGCCTGGCGGTTTTATCAGCATTGAGCGCCCTTTGGCTGATGTCCGCAGCCATGGCTAAACAATCCTCCAACTGGCTTAGCGCCGTTGCACGTTGCGCCATGTTGGCTGCTCCCCAAGACATTACCTTACCGTTTATGGGCGAGTACCAGTCTATGCGATCCCCGGTTTCATTCGGTTGGGGAATCGCTAAACAATCCGCTATCGCTTGATTGCGCGTTAACCTTAGACTTTCCCGGATCTGCAGTGCCGAGGCATAGACCGGTTGGCCATTTTCGCCTAATGCAAAAATATCATCCAGACTGCCGCTACGTAAAAAGAGTTTTGCCACGCAATAGGAACCCTGTGTCATCGATTTTGGGGCAGAAAATAAGGTCTTATCTGCTATTGCAGCTACTTTAAAGCGTCACTAGGCAAATCAAACGCTGAAACAAAGGGTAAAAAAGGCGAGTATTCGTTCTTTATACTGGTTCCATAGCAAAACTGTCGATTTTTTCACCATTGAGATGACTGCCGATCGCCCAGGTCGGGAGAGCCGTTTTACCCTACATAATAGACATTTTTACTCGGTACTGAACCGTCGTAAACCATTGGTTTGAAATGTATTGGTTATAATAATGCCTAGAAGTGCCACTTACATCCCAACCCCGTATGGACAAAAAGGAACATCATGCCGGTAGTCAATATGTTAGCAACCCCATTAAACGGCTTTACCAAAAATAATGCTATTGAAATCAGTGATACAGACCTTTTTTTTTACGATCAAAAGATTAATTTTATGGAAAAAACCATTGGATTCTTAGATGGGGCAATGAGTGAGACTGACTTTATTCTCAATTTTAATAAAAACTATTCAAAACATAAAATGGCGCCACTCTTTACTCAACAACAATCCTCCCAGTTTGAGCAGTTATTCCATATATTAACCGAAGTTGTCTTGCTTGATAGCAGCACTGATCTTTCCCAAATAAATAGCCATCATATAATGATGGCAAGACAGATAATCAATGATTTTTGTACTGAAATGACTAATGATATTTATGCAAAGTTATTTGATGAACATATAATAAAGAATGGCAAAAAAAACCTCTCGATTTATCAAGAAAAATATGACCTATTACAGGTCGCTTATGTACAATCTCAGCTCCTTATGATTAAAAGCAGTGATGCCGATTGGGAAGAATACGCATTATCATGTGAGGTATTTGATAATATAAAAAATTTCCTAAAAAGTGCATGTTGCAGACTGACCGAAGAATATAAAATACGTTACAATGTCACGTATTGTGATATCTTATATGCCTTTCAATGTTGCCAATATAATTTTGCTCATTCGTTGTTGTATCGACAGGTTGCCAAACCTTTAGATATAAATAATATTGACTATTACACTATCGTTGAAAATAAAAAACAGCGAGTCCCGGAGCAAGTCGCTTATGCGATAGCTAATTCGGAAAATGCGTTGAGGTTATGTCAAACATCATTAGCTAATGATGTGATCAATCAAGAAGATAAACTACTCTCTGCTGCACGTTTTTTGAAAAATTTTTATGACATTTATCTAATTTATATAGAAAAAACATCACATTCATTCTGTGAAGATGCATTTATTGATGTAAAAGGACAGGCAAAAATAGCTGTTGATGAATACAATTTATTCATCCCTGATGAAGTAAAAATGGATTTGCAGTTGTTGTAAGAGATAAGCATCACCTGCAAATATCACCCCCTCGTCGTTTATCTATTTTGATTCAGGGCCATTTTCAACTTCAGGCATGGTTATGAATTTTTCGCTGAGGGGTGTTGCCCTTAATACCGATGTTGCAATCTGAATCGCACAATTTATGCAAAAGTGAAATTATGTGTATTTGAAATGTGATCCGCTTTGCTAAATTTAGAAGGTGGTATTTGTAGGTTGGTCTTTGTTTATAATCTGTGGAGTTTTTCTCTGATAAATTTAGGGGATGAAAACATACCCAACACCACATGATTCTTTATTTAAAAAGTTTTTTAGCGATGTCGACATTGCCCGTGACTTTCTCAGTATACATCTGCCGCCTTCGTTGAGGGAACTGTGCGATTTTAGCTCACTCGCCGTCACGGCATGCACATTTGTTAACGATGACCTTGGCACACAGCATTCAGATATGCTTTACAGTCTGAAAACCTCATCAGGTCCAGGTTATATTTACTGCTTAATCGAGCATCAATCACGGCCAGATAAGTTGATGGCATTCAGGCTGATGCGCTATAGCATCGCCGCGATGCAATACCATTTAGACCAGGGACACAAAACGGTACCTCTGGTGATACCTATGTTATTTTATCATGGAAAAAAAACGCCTTATCCTTATAGTACCTGTTGGTTTGATTGTTTCCACGATCCCATGAGGGCCAGAGAGGTTTACAACGAGGTATTTTCCTTAGTTGATTTGACAGTCATTTCTGATGAGGAAATTAAAACGCATAAAAAAGTGGGTGTACTTGAATATATACAAAAACATATATGGCAAAGAAATTTTGCTCACTGCCTGCAAGATTTTATCCATCTGCTTGAGATTTCATCACTCACCAAAGAACAAGTTAAATCGTTGTTAAACTATTTGGCGATTAAAGCTAATATTATTGACACGAAAGGATTCATCGATAAGCTGGTTGAAAATGCACCTGATCATAGGAAGGAAGTGATGACTATTGCTGATTATATGGAACAACAGGGTTTACAGAAAGGCTTACAGAAGGGCTTACAAAGGGGACGCGATGAAACCCGTGTTGAAATTGCTCGTAACCTACTATCCATGGGCATGGAACCGTTGGCAATAACGCATTCCACCGGACTCACGGAAAGTGAACTGGCCGCTCTACGCAGCAAGGCGTCTTAACCAGAACCGCCTGAGTTGCGAGATGAGTTTGCCTATGTCGCTCGGCATCACGCCTGTTATGTGTAGGCTACGACCTGTGATTGGGACATCATTGCCTAATAGCAAACCCAAGAAAATGACTTCAAATACGTTGGGCTTGTTATACAATAACCCCATTGGAATAAACATGGAGTTAGGCAATGAAAGTATTAACGTTCGGCGAAATGATGCTGAGATTGAAACCGTTGGGCAGCAATCGTATTATGCAGTCTGACGTTTTTGAAGCGACTTATGGCGGCGCAGAGGCAAATGTAGCCGTTTCTTTAGCGCTGCTGGGTAACGATGTTGCCTACTTGACTAAGTTACCCTCCAATTTACTGGGGGAAAGCGCGTTGTCTACCTTGCGTAAATTTGGTGTAGATACCGCCAAAGTGTTACGCGGGGGTAACCGTTTAGGCATCTATTTCTTTGAAAAAGGTGCCAGCGTTCGCTCTTCCAACGTGGTTTACGACCGTGCAGGCAGTGCCTTCGCTGAGGTTAAACCCACTGAATTTGATTGGGCCTCACTTTTCCAAGACGTTGATTATTTTTATTTCTCTGGGATTACACCCGCGATCTCCGATGAGTTGGAACAGATCGTCACCACTGCGTGTGCTTATTGCAAGGCGCACAACATACCGGTGGTCTGCGATATGAATTATCGTGGCAAAATGTGGTCTCCTGAAAAAGCCCAACAGGTTATGTCGAAATTAATGAATTATGTTTCGATTTGCATTGCCAATGATGAAGATTTTGAAGCGACCTTAGGCATTAAGGCTTTTGACGGTGATATGTCCCGTGGTATCGAGCAAATGGAAGCATTCAAAGCGGGTATGCTTGCGGTAACCCAAAAGTATCCAGGCTGTAAAGTTGTCGCCAGTGTATTACGTAACATCCATTCTGTAGAAGAGAGTCAGTGGATGGGACTGATGCTGAAAGACGGACAATTTTATGAGTCCATTAGTTACAATATGCACGTGATGGAAGGCGTCGCCGCAGGCGATGCTTTTGGCGCGGGTTTAATGCACAGTATGCTGCATGAATTTTCTACTCAGGAATGGATCGATTTTGCTATCGCCGCCAGCGTGTTAAAACTGACCGTCAGCGGTGATTTAAATCTGGTTCAGGAATCTGACATTCGCGCGGTGATGAAAAAAGGCGGCGGTGCTAGCCTCAGCCGCTAAAAATTTTAACCCTTACCACATTATTAATAATGTGGTAGACCGAGGGGCGGTTTTAATAAATTCCGTTTTACCCTTACCCTTATCGAGTGCCGATGGGGTAAAACGGAAAGACGGACACCCTTTGCTTAGCGGCTGTTTTATTCCTAACATTCCTTTAAAAATAACAACGATAATAATAAAATATTTGTTTAATATGGTTGCGTACAATTATTTCACTTTTTAATGCGACCGACGTTTCGCCACTTGGTGAACCGAATATGCAAAACTGTTTATTTGAAGCCCATTATGATTTTATCAATTTATGCTGCATTCTTTTTTTTCATGATTTTCAGGAAACAATAAAACTTTATCGATATTTTTCCAATATTATTGAGAAATGTGACATATGTCGCATTCACATGATATTTAAATAATAATCTATCATCTACCGATAACAAATAAAGACATACTGCCGATAACTATTATTTAAAATACGGCAATATCAGCGGTTTAAGATAAAGGTTAATAACCGCATGGTTGATTTACTTTTTTGTCAATTACGATAGGGACAATGAAATCATGGGTATTCTGTCAGTTTTTCGATCCGAAAATAAACCAGCCAGTGGTGTATTTGACAGTGGAAATTTGCCCACATCCCTCAAATCTTTGGGTATTGCGGATAAGGCAGGTCTATTGCTGGCCTTCATACCACCCGAGGCTAATTTTGCCAAAGTTCACGGCGGACTACAGCGATTGGCAACAACGAATAGAACGGTATTGAGCTTGTCATCTACCGGCGCACTATGCAGCCAAGCTGGTGCATCAACCTATTGCGATATGGCGGGGCCGCAAGGCAGTTGGTTATGGTTGCCACAAACGCTGATTTCCCACCATGAAGTCCATTCGGTAGACTTACATGTCCAGGATAAAGCGAATGTACGTCAGCGAGTCGAGGCTATTCGCCAAGAACTCGATAGAATACGCGTCAAGATGCCATTGTCGTCTGACCGAACATTCGCGCTAATCTATTGTGATGGGCTGGCGGCTTGTGAAGGTTTTCTGATGCAAGCATGGTATGCCAGCGGCCGTTTTCCATGTTTAGCTATTGGCGGTTCGGCCGGTGGTTTGCTTGATTTCAGTGCCACCCATATCGGCATTGGTAATGCTGTACTGCAAGGTAAGGCGGTACTGGTATTTTGCCGGATGGCTAAAGGTAAATCCTTTGCACCGTTTAAGAGCCAGAATTTCGAGCCGACATCGCAAAGTTGGCTCGTTGCCGAGTCCGACCCCATTACGCGCACTGTGACGTCGCTATTTGATGAGAAGGGCCGTCCGCAGCCAATTAACGCCGTTTTGGCCAAATATTTCAACTGCGAACCTGCGCAGATCGGCCAGAAGTTGGAAGGGAAAACCTTCGCGATTAAAGTAGATGATGAATATTATATCCGCTCGGTTGCCACATTGCAGACCGATCGCATCAGTTTTTTCTGTGATTTGGAATTTGGCGATCGATTGTATCTACTCCAGTCCACCGACTTTCTTACTACTACCCAAGGTGATTGGAAACGTTTTATTGCCGATAAGGGCAAACCCTCGGCATTGTTGCTCAATGATTGTGTCCTTCGACGGGTAGGAAATGCCGCCAGTCTGGCTAAAGCGCATTTTTTTGACAATGTACCGGCTGCGGGTTTTTCCAGTTTCGGTGAGATCTTCGGTGTTCCCATCAATCAAACCCTGTCAGCCTTGGCATTTTTCGACCATGATGTTAAAGCTATGTCACTCTTCCCTATTGAATATGCTGCGTATTCTGGCCATTATGCTTTGCGGGCGTTGCGTCGCTGGCAAGCATTACATGCTTTACAATCCAATGTTATCGACCATGTTGTGGACTACCAACAAGAGCTGAGTCCGTTGCTGACTGCGTTGCCGCAGCTAGAAAACGCTACGATGCGTCAAACTGAGACACTTGCACTGGCAGAATCCAGCATTCGATCCATAAGTGATGCGGCTATTCGAACCCGTGCTGCGCAAGACCGGCTGGAAAATGAGCTTAATGCTCTGGAAAAAATTTCTCATGGCATAACAAAAATCACCAGTGGGATCAGTGCTATCGCCGATCAGACCAACCTACTGGCCCTTAACGCCGCCGTTGAAGCGGCTCGGGCAGGAAGTGCAGGGCGAGGATTTGCCGTTGTTGCTGACGAGGTCCGGCGATTGGCTCGATCGGCCAAAGAACAGGCGGACGCCACAACACAAAACATTGCCGAGGCGGCAGATACCATATCTCGAATACGCACTGTTGCTCTGGAAACTATCGGTACCACTCAGGATATGGCCGATCAGAGTATTTCTGCCGCTGAACAGATTGCGCTAATGGGTTCCGAAACCAGCAAGGAGCGGAGCAATGTGAAAACAAATCTGGGCCGGTTAAACGATCTCACCAAAGGCATGGATGCTATGCATGACGCGGTTGAACAACTGACGACGCTGAAACATTTGGCCTCATCTTAATGGGTAGGTTATTTTTTGCCGAGCCATGGTGCTGTGAACAACGTACATTTTTGGGTGGTGTTGCGTAATCACAGGACCTGTATTGATCGTTTTAGCCGGGCAGGGAACCATTGCTTTTTGCGGGGTTGATCGTTATTTATTCTGAACGTGGAGCCTCTTTATTTCCATGCCAATGGCTCCACGGACCGCCGGTAGGACTATTCGTTTTACTGGTTTCCAGCTCGCTTAATAAATCAAGATACAGTGCTTCAACTTCTGCGCGCGCCCACGGTGTCCGACGGAGAAACTTCAGGCTGGATTTGACGCTGGGATCGTTTTTAAAACAATTAATGTTAACGCGTTTGGCGAGTTCTGCCCATCCAAAATGAGTCACCAGTTCATTCACCAGCATTTCCAACGTTTTTCCATGCAAAGGATCTTTTGAGGGTGAGGTATTCATATTGGGTCCAGTCACGTTAGAACGATGGGCATACCAAACGGGCTATGAAAGCGTTCAACACGTTAGCACATTCTGCAAACTGATCCTATAGAGATAGACGGCCGCCGTTATCACGGCGGCCGTTCAGCCTACGGTGATGGCTAGCGGACGCCAATCTGATCCACCGTTAGTGGCTATGGGTTGGTACTCTATAGCAATATAAAATGAAGCAATTTCTATTTATGCTAGGGCAGGGTAGTCAGTATAACCGACGCCACCTTCGGCATAAATTGTCTTGTTGTTGAGCGGATTAAGCACGGTATTGTCCTTAAAGCGCCTGACCAGATCCGGATTGGCGATATAGAGGTTACCGAAAGCTGCCGCATCGGCTTGACCTTGGCTAATCAACGCTTCGGCTGATGCTTTGGTCAACCCATCATTAGCAATCCAAGCGCCAGAAAAAATCTTTCTTAACTGTGGACCAAAACGATCCGGGAAATCCAATGCTTCACGGGCAAAGATAAAGGCTAAATGACGTTTATTGAGTTCTTCAACCACATAACCAAACATAGCCCGAGGATCAGAATCCTGCATTGAATAAGAATTAGACATCAAATTGAGGTGCACACCGAACTGGTTTGCTGGCCAAATGGCTAATAATGCATCAACGGTTTCCAGTAGGAACCGAGCCCGATTGGCAATGGAACCACCATATTGATCGGTACGTAAGTTCGATCCGTCATGCAGAAATTGATCAAACAAATAACCATTGGCTGCATGGATTTCTATCCCATCAAAGCCAGCGCGCTTGGCATTTTGGGCTCCGCGCCGAAAATCATCTACGATGCCAGCAATTTCTTCCGTCGCCAATGCCCGAGGTACCTCATAGGGTTTTAGCGGCCGCAGTACAGAAACGTGACCTTCAGGAGCGATGGCGCTGGGGGCCACCGGTAAGTCGCCGTTCAAATATGCGGGATCTGATATACGTCCTACATGCCATAACTGAATGACCATTTTTCCGCCGGCCTGGTGTACCGCATTGGTCACCTCGCGCCAGGCGGCGACTTGTTTTTCCGACCATATGCCGGGTGTATTCGGATAACCCACACCCTGGGGGGATACTGACGTCGCCTCGGTGAAAATCAGTCCGGCGCTTGCGCGTTGCACATAATATTCTTTGGTTATTGCGCCGGGGCTGCGTTGGTCAACAGCCCGCATCCGAGTCAAGGGGGCCATAATGATACGATTGCTCAATTCTAGGGCCCCGAGGCTAAGCGGTTCATACAATGTTGGCATAAAATTTGTCCTATCGATATCAATGATATTTGACTGATTTTAGCGCGTTTTTGTTGTTTGTGGTGTTACTGTCCGTGCTACGAGTCACTCTCATCATACCCGGAGATACCTGGGGCCAATGCACTATTAAAAATAGACGGAAGCAAATATATGCCGTCGGCATGGAGCTGATACCTCAACAACAGATTCTTCTCAGTTCAGGGTTGATGCATTCATCTCAATATCTATATCTGTTATATTGGCGACCCAGATCACAAAATATACTAGAGGATGATAACGCCATATGAATAACCGTTTCACCCTGGCCTGCATTGCTGCCGTATTGACGCTAGTAGGTTGCGCTAAACACTCAATAGTGAAGCCTGTAGCAGATTTTTCTACTGGCGATACGCTGGTTATTGTGACTCATGTCCCTGCTCTTACTTCAGACGGTACACCTTTATTTGTTACCGTTGATGGCAAAAATGTTGGCGGATTAGCCAAGGGAAAAAGCGTAGAGCTGCATATCCCTGCTGGCAAGCATGATATTGGGGGCTATGCACGATCACTGTTTGGCCTAGTCACTATTCCATCTGTGCAGGTAACCACCAAAACCGACAGGATTAAGCATGTTCTTTATACAGTGGTTCATAGGAAAACGGTATTTACAGAAGTAAAAGACATCCCGAACCCACAGCCCCAAGAAATAGCAGCGATAACCACCGCACCGGCCGCAACGATAACGATAATACCGGCCTTGCCCACAGTCGCGGCGATAACCACAACACCGGCGATAACCACAACACCGGCAATAACCACAACACCGGCAACAACTATGGCACAGGCAACAACTATGGCACAGGCAACAACTACGACACCGGTTCCGACAAACTAAACATAAATAGTTGCTGTGTATAGTAGAAGGACTCTAGCTGGGGTCCGCTTGTAAAACGGAAATATCCCACGCTAAGACTTTTTTGTATGGTCGATGTTTGCATCTAATTTAACCCTCTGAACTTTCGTTTCTTTATTTGTAATCAGGTACCACGTTGAAATTCTCACCTGATTAACTCGCGTGGATAGTGCCAGATGGATTTCCTTTCGTTCACTGTACCGGTCGTTTTCGCTAAAGTGTCTGCATGAAGGTTTAAGGAGAGTTCCACATATGATCACCACGCCTGCCTCGGTAGAATCTTTCCGCAGCATTATTCATTTTGTGACAGCCGCGAATTTTCTAAGCTTTACGGAGGCGGCCGGTCAGCTTGGGATTTCAAAATCCGCGATTGGAAAGAGCATTACTCAGCTGGAGCAAAATCTGGGGACCACGCTTTTTCATCGTACTACGCGGAAAATCAGTCTGACCACTGAAGGTGAGGCTTATCTTGCCAGCTGTTTAAATGCACTTGAAACGCTGCAAGTTGCTGAAAATTCATTACGTTCAAAAATGACGGAACCTTCAGGAACGGTCAGGATTGACATGCCAGCAGCATTTGGGCGATCCGTAATGATGCCCATCCTGCTTGATATGGCTGAACGCTTCACGCAGTTAAAATTTACCATCACCTTCAATGACAAAATTATCGACCCATTGGATGTCGGCTTCGATTTGGCGATTCGCTTTGGTCCAATGAAAGATAGCGCGGACCTGGTTGCCAAAAAACTTAATGAACAGCATTTGGTATTTGCGGCCTCACCGGCTTATCTCGAAAGATACGGCACGCCAAAGACGCTTGAAGATTTAACGCAGCACCGCTGCATCATGGCCTGGCGCGGGGGAAGACCGTTAAGTTGGCTGGTCAGGAAAGCAAAAGAAGATGTGCGGATTAATCCGGCGCCATTTCATCAAATTAGCGATGGTGATGCGATGATGGATGTTTGTGTATCAGGTGCCGGAATTATTCAATTTCCCGAATTGCTGTTAAGACCCTATGTGCATAAAGGGGAGCTGATTTTGATTCTTCCAGAACTGATCCCCCGTGCTACCGAGCTGAATGTGATCTGGCCAAGATCACGCCACTTGCTGCCGGGTGTTCGTTTTATTATTGACCAACTTTCTGTGTTATCAGAACAAAATGTCTTCAGTTGATTGACGAAATAAATTCTACACTAAGTGCACTTTTAGGCTGTTTATCAACTTTTGAGGTGGAGTTAATATGTTCTCAAGGTCAGGTAGACCTGACAACACAGTTAGCTCAACCTTAATGAGGATATACCATGCCAGTCGTTAATATTCAGATGTTTGAAGGCCGTGATGAAGCTAAAGCAGCAATCGCGAAAGCAGTAACTGATGCTATCGTCACTGAAGCGAAAGTTGACCCACAATACGTCTACGTTATTTTCAATGACGTTAAAACTGAAAACTGGGCTATTTCAGGCGAACTCTTTTCTGAAACATTGAAAAAAATGAGCTAACCCTCTTTGTTTAGCCGCGTATTTTGAACACACCGCTGTCGACTCAGACAGCGGCATCGTTCTCTCCGATTCAAGCTCATTTTAAAGGAGTATCCGATGACAACTTCAACTAATGAAAATAATACAGCAACCTCTGAATATGAATCAGAAGGCGTTGAATCAGTCGAACTGGTAAAAAGTGGTAGTGCCTGGAATGGCAAAAGTTATGATAAATACCCGGAAGGTAAACCCTGTCTGACGGTAATGAAAATGCGCTTTGAGGCAAAGACTGCCTTACCCTGGCATACTCATCCCATGCCCAATGTTGCCCATATCATTTCCGGTTCTTTAACTATTGAAGACAAGGAGACGGGCGAGAAGCACGAGTTTAAGGCAGGAGAGGCTTTCAACGAATCAGTAGGCGATGTTCATCGCGGTTACACCACTGATGAACCTGTTGAAGTTGTCGTGACTTATGCGGGTGTGGAAGGCCAACCGTTATCTGTGCCTTATCAGGCATAGAGAATCCAATAAATTATTATTGTTTCGAAATTAAATGGTTTAAGATTTATTATGAAACTTTACGTTTACAGAATTTGAACATGGCAGTTCAAGGCACTATTTCAGCGAGAAGAAAGAATCAGTATTTGGCGGTTTCACAGCCTTGATGG